>JAKQEF010000036.1 GCA_029558675.1 Bacteroidota bacterium
CATATTTTGCAACTTTTGGACGAGGACACAAAGTAAAGAGAATTTATCCATTTCAGGCGGAGGGACATCTTTTTGTCCTTTCGCTTGAAAAAAAATTAATTCATGCCCTCAAAAAGTTGCATTTATTAGTTGAATCTAAAATCCATAAAAAAATCAATCGCTCAGTTTTTAAACAAATCACCATAAGGCTATCCTTGCCTGTGCATATAGGCAAAAAGAGAGAGGGTACCTCTCAAATCGAGACACCCTCTACCCTACTACCATTCAGATTTAGATACCCTATTTCTTAATAAATCTTGATACAAAGGGTTCTTTTAGGCCATCCAAACTTATAACATATAAGCCTGCAGAGAGATCGGAAACATCAATTAGCGATTCGCTGTTATGTACCTCCACTCTTTTTACGAGAACGCCCAGAGTATTGAAAATACTGACTATACCATTTTCAATGTCAGTATTTAAACTAATATTAAGGGTGTTGTAAACAGGGTTAGGATAAACCGAGAGGGAAATGGGCAAATCGTTGGCATCCTCAATGCCATATTCCACATTCTCTGGGAATGTTGTATTTCTATTGACTACATTGATGGTGTAATCCTCAACCTCACCATAGCTGAACGTTTCGCAAGCCGTGGGTGCAGCGTTATATTTCATGGTAACACGCATCCTTGTTGTTCCCAGGGCAGCAGTTGTCGGTACGGTAAATGTTTTGCTCAATGTTGCCGCCGACTTGGATGAAGTTGCATTGATAAGTTCATTGCTTTCGAATACTCCATTCTGGTTCCAGTCAATCCATATATACCAGTACTCTGTATAAGCTGTACTGCTGAAGCCGGCGCTAAAGTATATGGTTTGAGATGTTCCCCTACCAAGATTGGCAACCATATGGGTGAAATCGCCATAGCCTCCATTGGCAGCCGTAACGTTATTAATCTCTCCCAGTTTAACCAGATCTATCCACTCATAGGTTACATTATTGCCCTTCGAAGCGCAATAGGTAAGCGAAGCGTTGAGCGTTGTAACGCTGATGGTATTGCTGGCTGCCGAAACGTTGCCGGCGGCATCTTTTGCCTTAACGTAGAATGAGTAGGTAGTGCCGGCAGTTAATCCGGTAACATTGGCCGATGTTCCGGTAACCGTACCCAACAACGAACCATTGGCATATACATCATAACCCGTTACCCCAACATTATCGGTTGATGCATTCCAGGTTAACGTTAAGGTGGTTTGTGTAACATTGGAAGCCGTCAAACCGGTGGGTGCTGTAGGTGGCTGCGTGTCGGCAGTGCCCTGGGTAATATTCACGGTATAATCCTCAACCTCGCCATAGCTGAAGGTCTCGCAGGCAGTTTGTGCCCCGTTGTACTTCATGCTCACGCGCATACGCGTGGAAATGGGTGCGGTTCCGGCAGGAATGGTCAACGTTCCCGTTACGGTTGTCTTACTCATGGTACCGGCATCGAAAACCAACTCCCCGGCATCGTCAAAATCGCCATCGCCGTTCAGGTCAACCCAAATCTTCCAGTACTCGTTGTATGCTGTGCCCGAGAATGTCGGGGTTAGGCTTATGCTGTAGGCCTGGCCTGCCTGAAGGGTCACAGTCTTATTGGTAAAATCGGTATAACCGGCTGCCCCCGAGGTGTTGGTAAACGACCCGATGGTTACACTTGATATCCACTCGTAGCTGTAGTTGTTCCCTTTGGAAGTACAGTATGTTACTGTTGCTGCCTGTGTGGTTACGTTTATAGTGTTGCTTGCCGCCGAAACATTACCGGCTGCATCGTATGCCTTAACGTAGAACGAGTAGGTAGTTGATGCCGTTAAACCGCTCACATTGTACGAGGTTCCGGCAGTGGTTGCAAGTAGTGTACCACCACGATAAATCTGATATCCCGTCACACCCACATTGTCCGTCGAAGCATTCCAGGTCAATGTCAATGAGGTTTGTGTAACGTTTGAAGCGGCCAGATTGCTTGGTGCAGTTGGAGCCTGAGTATCGGGGGGAGCCAGTGTGGTAACGCTGATGGTATTGCTGGCTGCCGAAACATTGCCTGCGGCATCCTTGGCCTTAACGTAGAATTGATAGGTAGTACTGGCTGTCAAACCCGTAACATTGGCCGATGTTCCGGTAACAGTTCCCAGCAACGAACCATTGCTATAAATATCGTAACCGGTTACCCCAACATTATCGGTTGAAGCGTTCCAGGTTAACGTTAAGGTGGTTTGTGTAACATTGGAAGCCGCCAAACCTGTGGGTGCTGTAGGTGGCTGCGTATCGGCAGTGCCTTGGGTAATATTCACGGTATAATCCTCAACCTCACCGTAGCTGAAGGTCTCGCAGGCGGTTTGTGCCCCGTTGTACTTCATGCTCACGCGCATACGCGTGGAAATGGGTGCGGTTCCGGCAGGAATGGTCAACGTTCCCGTTACGGTTGTCTTACTCATGGTACCGGCATCGAAAACCAGCTCCCCGGCATCGTCAAAATCGCCATCGCCGTTCAGATCAACCCAAATCTTCCAGTACTCGTTGTATGCTGTGCCCGAGAATGTCGGGGTTAGGCTTATGCTGTAGGCCTGGCCTGCCTGCAGGGTTACAATCTTATTGGTAAAATCGGTATAACCGGCTGCCCCCGAGGTATTGGTAAACGACCCGATGGTTACACTTGATATCCACTCGTAGCTGTAATTGTTGCCTTTGGAAGTACAATATTCAACGGGAGCCGTTCCGGTTGTGGTAAAGGTTCGTTCAGCGCCATAGCTGGTACCTTTGGCATTGGTAGCAAAAGCACGCACATAGTAGGTTGTACCAGAGGTAAGCCCGGTCATGGTTAAACTGTACGAGCCCGACGTTACCACAGGCGATGTGGAAAGAACTGTGCCGGTAGCTATGGTTGGGGAGGCAGTTTTTGAGTAAACCAACCCGCTTGACGTAATAGCGGCACCGCCATTGGAAGTGATGTTGCCACCACAAACAGCCGAATTATCGCCAATGGAAGAAACGGTATTGGTGGTTACTGTAGGAGCCGATGTTCCATCATCTTCATATACGATGTAGCTGACGGCACAGGCAACACGAGCCGAAGTGGCCTTAATCCTCATGTATCCGCCTTCACCCCAGCCAGGTCCCCACGAGTTTCGGAGAATCCAATAATCGCCATAGGTAGCATCGTAACCCCACCCCACCAAGGCAATGGCGTGGTTTGTGGGGGTGTTATAGCACGGGCTGCTCGAACAGGTTGTGTAGCTATCGGTGAAAATACCTCCCGTATAGTTTGAAAACGAATTGGTTACATACACTGCTGCATCAACAACGCCATAGGTCATAATGGCCGTTTTAATGGCTGCAATATCGTTGCAGGTAACCCTATACCAGTTCTTGAATTTGATTTTTGGGGCGTTGGTAGCAGCAGCAGGGCACGATTGATTGTCCGCATCGCTGTATGGAAAATAGGATTCGGCAATGGTGCCTATATCGCAAAGGGCTTGCAATTCATAGTATCCGTAATCGGCACCATTGCAACCGGAAAAATGGCTTTTGTACGCCGCCATTGAGCCAAGGCACCAGGCAATGTACGACTCGGAAAAATCGGCCACATTGCTGTCGTACTTTCCTGTGGCATAGTTATATGTTCCCTCAGCGGCTGCTGTTGCACCAAACGCATAGCACGATCCGCAGTTTCCCTGATCCCTCGGGTCGCCTATGTATTTCCTGCCATTGTAATTTCTCCAGTCAAATGCAGTTGGCAAGGCTTTAAGGGGGACAAAATCCGGATCATAGTCGGCATCGGCATGAAAATCGGTAAGGCTTCTGTTCTCTTCCCCAATTATCGGATCACCATTCATTTCCATGAATACTTCCAGAGGGAATCGCAACACCTCTCCTTTTTCATAAACAACACAAACTGGCTCCTCGGTGGTATATCCATCATTTTCCACCACCTGTGTTTCAATCTCATAGCCTCGAAGGGCCGGATAGGAGAATTCCTGGGCAACTTTACCCTTATAAAAATCCCATGCATTCACAATTCGACCATCCGGTAGATGAACCATCCCCTGATCGCCCAAATTCTTTGTATTCACTATCTCGTACCTATAGCCCAAAATTTCGCAGTATTTGGCTGCAGGATTAACCATTCCCTTTTGTCCAAATACAGAGAATGCCACGAATAACGATAGCATTGCGGTGAGAAAAGTAAGTTTTTTCATAGATCGATAGATTTAGTTGGGTTTAAAATTTTGGCAAAATTTAGTGCATATTCCCTTCCGTTGAATACGGTATCGACAGACAGCAAAAAACAACGGGCGAATAACCATTTCCTAAGAATTTTTAATAACAATATACCTCAAAGTTCGAAAATCATAGATAAAAATTATATCTTGCTTGGGCTTAAAAATTTTTCTGCCGGCTGCTAAACGTTTGAGTTTCCATGAATTTACGATGTGCCATAGTTGATGATGAGATTCTCGCCATTGAAATTTTGGAAGGATTGCTGAAGAGGATTCCAAACATTCAGGTGGTCGCAACCTTTAACGATGCAATTCAGCTGCTGGAAAAAATCTGCGAATTGGAAATCGACTTTTTGTTTTTAGACATTGAAATGCCGGGCCTGTCGGGAATCGATTTTTTAAAGAGCCTTCCCCATCCTCCGCTAACCATCATTACCTCAGCCAATAAGAATTATGCCATCGAGGGATTTGAACTCAATGTAATCGATTACCTTGTGAAGCCTTTCACCTTCGAAAGACTGCTGAAGGCAACCAACAGGGTGAGCGAAATAGTATCCATTAAAACAGCTCATCCCATAGTATCCAACTCGCTCGATTATATCTATCTTAAAGAAAACAAAAGGGTTGTAAGGGTAAAAATTTCTGAAATTAAATACCTCGAAAGCATTAAGGACTACGTAAAAGTTGTTACGCAGAGCAAATCAGTAATAACCAAGCAGAATCTTAGCTTTTTCGAAAAATCGTTGGACCCGCAGCACTTTATCCGTGTCCATCGGTCATTCATTGTTGGTGTTAAGCACATCGATGCTTACAGCTGTTCTACGGTTGAAATAGGGTCGCAAGAAATTCCCATTGGCAGGCTTTACAAGGACGATACGCTGAAAAAATTTGGAGAAATAGTTGACACCGAGTAATTTATATCTATCATGATGCTTTACCGTAGAATATACCGTATTGCATCCATTGCATGCACAATCCTCCTGCTCGCTTCGCAGGCATTCCCGCAGGAAAAGGGGTTGATGATGTCGAGGTATTTTTCTCCCAAAGACTATGGTGCCAGCACACAGAATTGGGCCATAGCCCAAGACAAAAGGGGTGTTCTATACTTTGGCAACGCCAGCGGTATTCTGGAATTCGATGGTGAATCGTGGAGATTAATCCAGGTCCCCAACAAATCCACGGTGCGATGCCTTGCTTTCGACGGTAATGGAACGCTCTATGCGGGAGCATTCAACGAAATGGGCTACTTACACCCCGATGTCACCGGTAATCTGCGGTACACCAGCCTGCTGAATCTTATCGATTCAACCTACTCTGACTTTGGGGAGGTGTGGGATTTACACTGTTTTTCCGATACGGCATTTTTCCTTACCGACAAGTACATCTTCAGATATCAGAATGGCAAATTCGATTACTGGAAAAGCGAAACCGACAGGTACTACTTAGGGCACAACATCAACCATACATACTACGTGCAGGAGATGGGAAAAGGGCTGTTGAAATTTTGCCACGATAAATTCCAACTCGTTGAGAATGGAGATTTCTTCTCAAAAATTCGCATCCACAGCATCCTGCCCATGGGCAACAATCTTCTCATCGGTACGCGTAACGATGGCCTGTTTTTTTACAACAACAATACGAAAACCGTACAATCCATCTCCAAATTATCGCCACAGGCCAGAAAGATTAACAAGTACTTTATCGATAACTCTTTTTACCATGGCATCGAACTCAACGACAATCACTATGCATTTGCCTCAATACTGGGCGATATTCTGATACTGGACAGTAGTTGGAACGTTGTTGACGTCATTGACGAAAATTCGATAGGGATTAAGAGCACTACCCTCCGTATGCACTACCACAAGAATCACTCATTGTGGCTTGCCCTTGGTAATGGCATAAGCCAGGTAGAGGTGTTTTCGCCCTACAGGTATTGGAACGAAGGGCTGGGGCTGAGCGGTGTTATCACCGACGTGGCACGGTTACGAGGAATCACATACGTCTCCTCAGGTACAGGGATTTTCTACTCCGATCCATCTTCTGCCGATGAATTCTCGCCCACTGACTTCAAGCCGGTTGAAGGGGCCTTTGAACAGGCTTGGGGGTTTCTTTACTTTAAACCATACGGTCAATCCCAAACGGCATTTAAACAAAGTTTGGATGTGATCCCGGGATACGACAGGCACGACAAAACCATGCTCCTTGCTGCTACCAGCCGGGGAGTTTTTCAGATTGATAAGGACAAATCAACCAAAGTTGCTGATTACAACGCTGTGTTCACGCTTTTCCAAAGCAAAAAAGACCCTTCAACACTTTTTATCGGCCTTAACAAGGGAATTGCGATGGTATCGTTTCGAAATGGAATCTGGCACGACCTTGGTTTAAAATACGGAATTGATGCCAACGTCAGAAGCATTAATGAAGATAAACAGGGAAATTTATGGCTAAGTGCAAGCTATAAGGGTCTATACAGGATAGAAAACCCGTTATCACAGGGTATAGATTCGTCAAAGGTTCTTCTTTACGATACGACCAAGGGCCTGGAATCCGTTAATTTAGTTCGCATTTTCGAAGAGGGAGATAATTTGATCTTTCGAAGCGAAAATAGCTACTTCACTTTCGACCCGTCGGCCAACCGACTTGTGCCCTATAAACAGGACATAACCCCCGATACTTCCTCAGCAGGGACGCCCCAATACGTTGATTCCCTTTCATGGTACAGGGTACAGGGCGATGTTATTTCGAGCTACTATATAACCTATCCCAACGATAGTGTGATTTGGTTCAGCACCACGGCCGGTACGTTTATGCATACAGGGGGAACAACAAGGGATTATTTTGATATTCCCCCTACCCTAATCAGAAGAGTTGTATCGGTCGATTCGGTCCTTTTCAATGGAACTAATTATAAAACAGTTGATTATGAAGGAGCGGTGAGATACTACCCTTCCACCGAAACCTTAATTGACCTAAAAACAGTATTGAAATACAAAAATAACTCCCTCACTATTAATTTTTCGAACCCTGTTACCGAAGGGGAGAAAAGAAATCTGTTCAGCTATAATCTAATTGGCTACGATAATGGTTGGTCGGAATGGAACACCGAGAGCAAAAAGGAGTACACCAACCTGCGCGAGGGAACCTATACCTTCATGGTAAAATCAAAAAATTTGTATGGCATAGAGAGCGTTCCGGCAGCATTCCGTTTTACCATTTCACCACCCTGGTATCGGACATACCTCGCCTATTTCAGCTACTTTGTGCTGTTTTTATGCATAATAATCGTTGTTGTTAAGTTCTATACTTACCAGCTCATTAGAGAAAAGGATAAGCTGGAAGGCATTGTGAAAGAGCGAACTCAGGAAATACTCATGCAGAAGGAGGAGATCCTTGTACAGGCTGAACATTTGAGAGAAACATACGATTGGATGAGGGCTAAAAACATTGAGTTGGAATACCAGAAAAAGGCATTTAAGAAGCAGAAAGATCAACTGGAGGTGAGCAATGCAACGAAAAACAAATTTTTCCGGATTATTGCCCACGACCTTAGGAATCCCATAAGCACTTTGGTTGGCTCAACAGGGTTTATCCTAACCGATATCGACAGCTTCGACAAGGATAAAATGAAGCGGATTATTGAAGAGCTAAATAAACTGTCGCTCACCACTTACACCCTGTTGGAGAACCTATTGGACTGGTCAACAAGCCAAATGGGAGAGATTGCGTTCGACCCGAAACCATTGGAGTTGCTGAGCCTCGTGAAAGAGAATTTAGAACTTGTAAAAAGTAAAATCGATGAAAAAAATATCCGGATGGAAATCGACATCCCCGAAAACCTGATGGTGCTGGCCGATGAGAATATGATTCACAATATTATCCGAAACCTCATAACCAATGCCGTTAAATTCACACCCGATAATGGACATATTAAGATTTTCGCCGAATCCAAGGGAGAACTATACCACCTCAGCATTGCCGATAACGGTGTGGGTATCAACAAAGAGCATTTGGAAAACCTGTTCCGGTTAGACAAACACGTAACTACCCCGGGTACTCATAATGAGAAAGGTTCGGGTCTGGGGCTAATCCTTTGCAAGGAATTCATCGAACGCAATGGAGGTACAATAACGGTTGTAAGTGAACCCGGTAAGGGCAGCACCTTTACCATCACCCTAAAACCGGCTTAGCCTTTTTTCATATGCTTCATCAAAAAGTTAATGTTTGGGCTTAAGCCTCCTAATTGGTCCATCCTGCAGCAACAAACCCATCCATTTCGTATAAAGCACACCTAAACAGATATTTCCATACACCCAATTTTTCTGATATTAAACATAAGCGCACCATGCTTAACCAATGATTTTAAAAGTATATCTTTGTTTTTTGGCGGTTCGAAAAAGGTGGCCGCTTTGTTTATTTAATACTAAAACACATGAAAAGTATTGATTTA
>JAKQEF010000058.1 GCA_029558675.1 Bacteroidota bacterium
TCATATTTTGCAACTTTTGGACGAGGGCACAAAGTAAAGAGAATTTACCCATTTCAGGCGGAGGGACATCTTTTTGTCCTTTCGCTTGAAAAAAAATTAATTCATGCCCTCAAAAAGTTGCATTTATTGGTTGAATCTAGGCATTAAAAAATCGGCACCCCTTTACAACCTTTTTCAAAAAAATGATTCTATAGCATATCGTACCGAACGGTTTTTTGGAGTTTGTTTTTTAAAATAATATGTGGCGGAACAGCTACAAGCCTATGCAAAAGGATGGCGTTAATAAGAATTTAGTTTTAATACTGGTGATGATTACTTCATTCATCACCCCATTCATAGGCTCGGCATTAAATTTGGCGCTACCCAAAATCAGCGAAGATTTCCGTTTGAATGCAATCGGAATGAGCTGGGTAACCATGTCATACATTCTGTCGTCGGCAGTGCTGTTGGTTCCCATGGGCAAACTTGCCGATATAGTGGGAAGAAAGCGCATATTTTTCTGGGGAAACATCGTACTGGCCATCGGTTCGTTTCTTGGCGCGATATCAACCACAGGAGTTGCACTAATCGCTTTCAGAATTTTGCAAGGCGTTGGCAGTTCCATGATTTTCTCCACAGGAATTGCACTGGTAACATCTGTGTTTCAACCATACGAGAGAGGAAAAGCAATAGGGTTGAGCGTTACGGCAACCTACGTTGGACTATCTACCGCTCCCATAATCGGAGGCTATCTTATCGTTTGGTTTGGCTGGCACAGTCTATTCTACGTTCCCATCTTGGTTGGGCTTATTTCCGCAACTGCCATGCGTATTGCCGTCAGGCAAGAGTGGGCCGAGGCTAAAAACGAAAAGTTCGATTTACTGGGAACGCTGGTTTACGTTCCATCCATGAGCATTTTCATGTTTGGTTTTTCGCAGCTGCCCGCTACCCATGCAATAGTGCTTACAGCGCTGGGTATAGTAGGATTAACATGGTTTATTCGCATTGAGCTGAATGAGGAAACCCCGGTTTTCAACATTAACCTCTTTAAAACCAATAAACTTTTTGCCTTTTCCAACCTTGCGGCGCTTATCAACTACGCCACAACCTTTGCCTTAACTTTTATGCTCAGTTTGTATCTCCAGTACGTAAAAGGATTAACCCCCGGTAAAGCAGGAGCCATACTGGTAACACAGCCCATGGTGATGGCTCTGGTAGCAGGTTGGGCAGGCAGGCTCTCGGATAAGCGCGATCCGCGCATATTGGCATCGTTGGGCATGGGCTTTTCTATGGTGGGGCTACTGCTATTAATCCGCATCAACGCTGCCACACCCATCGCCAACCTGGTTTTCACTCTGGCAATTCTAGGATTTGGGTTTGGCCTTTTCTCGTCGCCCAATACCAACTCCATCATGGGGTCCGTTGATAAGCGCTTCTTGGGAGTTGCCTCAGGAACGGTTGGTACCATGCGGATGACCGGACAAATGGTGAGCATGGGTATTGCCACCCTCATCCTGAAAAGTTACATTGGTACCGAATCCATCAAACCAGAAAACTATCAAATGTTTATCTGGGCCATAGGTACAACCTTCGTTGTTTTTGCCATGCTCAGTGTGGTGGGCATTTGGGCTTCGCTTAAGCGCGGGAAATCAAACGCAGTAGTCGGATAATCCACATATGCTTCTTAACAAAAAAGCACCCGCGGGTGCTTTTGGTGAGTGGGCCTAACTGGGCTTGTCCCGACCTCCGATACATCGGGGTCGGGACAGTGACCCCAACGGCACATTAAGCAAAACGCTGCTTGAGCCTGTTCAGCATTTCCTCATCCTC
>JAKQEF010000059.1 GCA_029558675.1 Bacteroidota bacterium
GCCCGCGTGGCCCTTGAGAACGCCGCATCCATTGCCGGTATGCTGCTCACCACCGAGTGTGTGATGGTGGACGAGAAGGAGGAGAACCCTGCCCCCATGGGCAATCCCGGAATGGGCGGAATGGGCGGAATGATGTAAAAATCAATCACAAAGCATAGAAAAAGGCTGTCTGCATAGGGCAGCCTTTTTTTGTTGGGGGAAACCGACCCACACTAAAATCATGGTTCTTCCTCTATGGGAGATAATAAAGTTACAAGCTGTTGCCCAAGGGGCTAAGGTGCGAATTACCATTGAGTTCAAAGATGGGACAAAAGACGGGATATCAACCCTGAAAAACCATTACTACAAAATCTTCATCGATGTAATGAAGAAGAATTCCATAGAAGTTATTGAAAGTACCAAAGGTTAGTGTTCGCTACCCCTCCCCAAGGTGTATGCAGCAAAGCGACCACAGTCCCGACTCATCGAAAACACTATGTAATTTAGTTATTTAATAATAGTTTAGACCCCTAACCCCAAAGGGGAAATTCGTGAAACTAATTTTAGTTCTTTGCGCTCTTTGTGCCTGCTTTGTGTCCTTAGCGGTTAATAAAAGTTCACAATCCCGATGTGTTGGGATTAGGGAGCATTGTGTATGACGCTAAGTAACAACGCATTTACTAAAATTAGGCCTTTAGCCCTATAGATACAACACCACCTACCATTCTTACCCCCCCACCACCCGCCAAAAACAGCTTCCCAAAACTTTCGATGGCATAGTTTGTTATAGATGTTAAAATTACAACTATGAAAACGAAAACAGTGGAAATGGTAATAGCCCCCCAGCGATACCATTGGGTGGGCGATGGATTTAGGGTAAACAACTATATTCCTAGCGCTTACGGATTGGAAATGGACAGAATGAGCCCTTTTGTGCTGCTGGACTACAACTCGAAATATACCTTTGGCCCAAGCGAAAAACCCAAGGGCGTGGGCGTTCATCCGCACCGCGGATTTGAAACCGTAACCATTGCCTACAAGGGCAGGATTGAACACCACGACAGCAGCGGCGGCGGGGGGATCATCGGCGAGGGCGATGTGCAATGGATGACCGCTGCAAGCGGCATACTCCACAAGGAGTTCCACGAAAGGGAGTGGAGCAAAAAGGGTGGCGAGTTCCAAATGGTGCAGCTGTGGGTAAACCTACCCGCCAAGCACAAGATGAGCAACCCCAGGTATCAACCCATTGAGAATGCTAAAATGGGACGCTACCTACTTGGCAACAATCAGGGTGAGATTGAGGTTATTGCGGGAGAGTACATGGGGACGAAGGGAAGTGCCCAAACCTTCTCGCCCATGCACCTGTTCAATGCCAGGCTCAAGAAGGGGGCAAAGGCCAATTTCAGCTTCCCCGAAAACTACAATACCGCCCTGCTGATTATTGAGGGGAGCGTGGTGGTAAACGGCACCAAGGAGGCACCCACCGACAATTTTGTGCTGATGGCCAACGATGGCGAACAGTTTACCGTAGAGGCCACGGACGATGCTGTGGTGTTGATACTTAGCGGTGAGCCCCTGAATGAGCCCATTGCAGCCCAAGGCCCGTTTGTGATGAACACCAGAGCCGAACTTATGGAAGCCTATGAAGATTTCCACTCGGGGAAATTCGGGTACCTGGAGGATTAACCATGAGGGTGACCAACAACGGGATATGCCAATTAAACGAAATGAATTTTTGAATATCTAAAGGAAAAATTCATACTTTCGCACAATGCATCGGTTGAGGAACACCATACTCCATCTTATGGCACTGCTCATTGTGAGCGGATTAGTGCTCCATGAGGTTATTCCTCATCATCACCACGCATTTACCGGAGGCGAGTATGCCTGTTGTCAGTCACACCACCACGACAGCTCGCACCGCCACTCCGAAAAGCCCTGCACGCTTCTTAAGCATATCTATTTCGAGAATTCCAAACCGCAAATTCAAGTTTTCGCCTTGGAGCATGGGGATGTGGTGGCACATTTTGCCGTCGCAGCGTGCGCCGATTGTTTTAATCTGCCCGTTTTTCAAAAGAATACTGACGAGCGGGCATTTCCTTTCCTTGCATTATTCTCCTCTTCCCACCATCAAACCCCGTTCTCTCACAGGGGACCACCACAGGCATAGCCTTTGAGCACCAATAACTTTACTGTGCCGGCAAAAGCATTGTCCGGCAGCACAATTCTATAACGCATTGGTGCCATAAATCCACTGCATTAAAACTTGTATAAAAACCAAATTTTCGTTTCACCATCTATTTGCATACCATGAAATTACCCATTGTAATCCTTACGGTGTTGGCCATCGCACTGACATCGTCGTGCCACAGCGACCGCAGCCATGAGCTGCTGGGGCATCACCACGGCCATTCACACAGCGAAGGGAAGCACGATCACGACCATGACCATGACCATGACCATGACCATGACCATGAGCCAAAAAATAGTCACTCAAATCACCAGGACCATCATCTGTATGGGGTGATTGACGTGGCGTTTACGCCTTTCGGCGAGGTAATCAGGGCAGGAGGCGAAATCATGCCCGCCCGCGGCGACGAGCAGGTGGTTATTGCCAATCACGACGGACTGGTGCTGTTTGCCCTTGCCGGCATACAGGAAGGGATTGAGGTGAAAAGCAACCAGCAGCTGATAACCATTTCGTCGGGCAACCTGGTTCACGACAATCTGGAGGCAGGATACCTTGAGGCCAAAGCCCGGTTCGAAAAGGCCAAGATTGACTTCCTGCGGGCCTCAAGGCTCATGGCCGACACCATCATTCCCGAAAGTGAATACCTGGATGCCAAGCTGGCTTTTGAGGTTAGCCAAGCGACTTTCAACGCCATCAAACGCAACTACGAGGCGGGAGGACAAAAGGTGCTTACCACCACCAACGGATACATCAAGAGGATACACGTGGTGGAGGGCGAATTCGTGCAGATGGGGCAGCCGCTGGTAACCATATCGCAGAATAAAAGGCTGGTTATCAAGGTTGATGTTCCGCAGAACGCCATCCCCAAGCTACAGAATATCCGTTGGGCCAACTTCATCACGCCCTACGACGGAAAAATCCATTCAACCACCGAGCTCAACGGCAGATTGGTATCGTGGGGAAGGACTACCGCCGACAACAGCTTCTACATTCCCGTTTTCTTTGAGGTGGATAATAAGGGCGACCTTATCCCCGGGACTTTCGTTGAGGTTTACCTACAAACGGCGGCCGTAGCCCAATCCATAGCCATTCCCAAAACTGCTCTTCTGGAGGAGTTCGGGAGTTTCTACGTTTTCATCGACAACCACGAAGGGTGGGAGAAACGCTACGTTACCCCCGATGGCACCGATGGTAAACTGGTGCGCATTGCCCACGGGCTCAGCGTGGGCGAGCATGTGGCCACCCGGAACGTATCGCGTATAAGGCTCTCGCAGATGTCGGGGCAACTCCCCGAGCATGCCCATGTTCACTGATGTTGATGTGGATTGGTAACTGCCGGACAACGGGTAGAAAACCCCGTCGTTTTTATATTTATATTGATAATGAATAGATTATAATTCCAGAAGATGCTAAACAGGATAATATCATACTCGCTACAAAGCCGCCTGCTGGTAATGCTTGTGGGGTTGATTTTGGTGGTTGGCGGTGCATGGATTACCACCTCCACCGAGGTGGATGTTTTCCCCGATTTGAATGCTCCCACCGTGGTGGTGATGACCACCGCCAAGGGCATGGCCCCCGAAGAGGTGGAAAAGATGGTGTCGTTCCCCATCGAAACATCGGTGAATGGGGCAACGGGCATACGCCGCGTACGCTCCACATCATCCATGGGTCTGTCAACCGTTTGGGTTGAGTTCGACTGGGGCATGGATATCTACAAAGCGCGCCAAATAGTAAGCGAACGCCTTATGTTTGTGGCCGATGAGCTGCCCAGAGGGGTTGACCGCCCCATGATTATGCCCCAATCGAGCATAATGGGCGAAATAATGATTTTTGCCCTCACGGCCGACTCTACCCCACCCCGCGACCTGCACACCATTGCCTCGTGGACCCTGCGCCCCCTGCTGCTATCCATTGGTGGCGTGGCCGAGGTGTCGTACATTGGCGGCGAGGAGAAGGAGTACCAGATTCTGGCCAACCCCCTCAAAATGAACTACTATAACGTTTCGCTGGATGAGCTGGAGGCCGCATGCGACCAGCTGAATACCAATGTTTCGGGTGGTTTCGTTGAGCAGTACGGGGTGAAGTACCCCGTGGTGGGGCGTTCGCGTACCAGCGACACCACCTCCATAGGTAGCACCGCGGTGAAAATGGCCAATGGCTACCCCATCACCATTGCCGATGTGGCAACGGTTACCGTTGGTGCTTCGCCAAAGGAGGGCGACGGCTCGTACCGTGGTCAACAGGCGGTGATTGTAACCATCACCAAGCAGCCCAACGTGAATACCCTGGAACTCACCGGCAGAATAAAACAAGCCCTCACTGAGGTGAAGCCCACTCTCCCACCCGATGTATCCATCCACACCGATATTTTTGAGCAGGCTTCGTTCATTAAAACTTCCATTGGGAACGTGCAGAAAGCTCTGGTGGAAGGGTCTATCCTGGTGATTATCATCCTAATCATCTTCCTGATGAACTACCGCACCACCATCATCTCGGTTACTGCCATTCCTGTTTCCATACTGATTACGCTGATTACACTGCGTTGGCTGGGACTAACCATAAACACCATGAGCCTGGGAGGAATGGCCATAGCCATTGGCTCGCTGGTTGACGATGCCATCATCGATGTGGAGAATGTGTATAAACGACTGAGACAAAATCATCTACTACCCAAAGAGGAGCGCAAATCCACTCTGCAGGTGGTTTATGATGCCTCGGTGGAAATCAGGTCGTCCATATTCAACTCAACCCTTATCATCGTGGTAGCCTTTATACCCCTCTTCTTCCTCAGCGGCATGGAGGGTCTGATGCTGAAGCCCTTGGGTATTTCGTTCATCATCGCGCTGTTCGCATCCACCCTGGTAGCCCTAAGCCTTACACCCGTCATGAGCAGCTACATGCTTTCGGGCGATGCACAGCTGGAACGCCACAGCAAGGGAAGCCTGATGGAAAGGAAGCTTACCGCCGGTTACGGTCGGATACTGCAGAATCTTCTCAATTACCGTAAAACGATTATCGTAAGCGTGATCGCACTGTTTGCAGGTGCCGTTGTGGTGCTCCTCATGCAGGGGCGAAGCTTTCTGCCACCGTTCAACGAGGGTTCGCTCACCATCAACATAGCCACACTGCCAGGGGTTTCGTTGGAAACATCCAATGACATAGGCCAACGTGCCGAGAAGCTGCTGCTCTCCATCCCCGAAATCAAATCGGTGGCACGCCGCACAGGGCGGGCCGAACTCTCGGAGCACACTTTCGATGTTAACCAATCGGAGATTGACGCACCCTACGAGCTGCAGGGCAGGAGTCGCTGGGAATTCCTCAGTGAAGTACGTTCAAAACTCAACACCCTGGAGGGTGTGGTGGTGGAGGTGGGTCAGCCCATCAGCCATCGCATTGATGCCATGCTCTCGGGGCATACGGCCAATATTGTAATCAAAATATTCGGCTACGACCTCAACAGGATGTTCGCCATCGCCAACGAGATAAGCAATGCCATTGAGGATGTGGAGGGGATAGGCGACCTTTCCGTTGAACAGCAGATTGAGATACCCCAAATACAGCTGCAACCACGTCGCGCCCTACTATCGCGCTACGGCATTCCCATCACCCATTTCAACCACTTTGTGAGCACGGCGCTGGGTGGCGAAAAGTTGTCGGACGTGTTTGAGGGCGACAGGAACTTTCCGTTGGTACTCCGTTTCGGGGAAGATTTTCGCAACTCTTTCGAGGCCATAGCCCAAGCGCCCATGGATACTGAGGATGGGAAAAAGGTTCCGCTGGGCTACGTGGCCGATGTTGTGAGCACCTCCGGGCCCAACACCATTGGGCGGGAGAACGTGCAGCGCAAGATTGCCGTGCAAATCAACGTGGCCAACCGCGACCAGCTGAGCGTGGTGAACGACATTCGCAACCGCATCGAACAGCGCATTACCCTCCCCGATGGCTACCGCATTGAATACGGAGGGCAATTTGAGAGCGAGGCCGAGGCCTCGAAACGGCTGCTATTAGCGTCAATCCTATCGTTTGCGCTTATCTTTATGCTCCTCTACCACGACCTGAAACGCCCCATGCTGGCTGCCATAGTGATGCTCAACCTGCCTCTGGCGCTGATTGGAGGCGTAGCGGCCATTTGGATTAACTCCGGAACCCTGAGCATTCCTGCCATCATCGGGTTTATCACTCTGTTTGGCATAGCCACACGAAACGGCCTCCTCCTCATATCGCGATACGAAGCGTTGCGGGATAGCGGTCTTTCGCTTGGCCAACGCATTGTGGAAGGGTCGCGCGACAGGATACTACCCATACTGATGACAGCGCTTACCACAGCCCTGGCTCTTCTCCCCCTTGTAATTCAGGGCGATAAGCCCGGCAACGAAATTCAAAGCCCCATGGCTGTTGTTATCCTTGGGGGATTGCTGAGTTCCATTGTGCTCAACCTAATGGTAGTGCCATCGGTGTACATGGTTTATGAGCAATGGCGCGGCTCAAAGGATAGTAAGGTTGAACTTACCAACTAAAAAATTGAAGCACCATGAAATTCGGAATGAAATATTTTGCAACAACGCTTTTCCTGCTTGCATTCGCATTGGCATCCTTCGCTCAGGCAGGAATTGACCGGGCTCTAAGGTCCATAGAGGAGAACAACCCGTTGCTCAAGGCGTTGAGAGCCGAGGCCGAGAGCATTAAAACCGAGGCTCGAAGCGAGTTTACCCCGCCCAACCCCGAAGTTGAGGGCGGTATCTTTCCGGCTGTGGGCAACCCCGGCAACAAGTACGCCTGGGGCGTTAGTCAGAGCTTCGAATTCCCCACCGTGTATGCCAAGCGCGTGCAGCTGGCACACACCACCGACAGGTATGCCGACCAAAACTACAACGTGGCCCGTCAGTCGCTGCTTCTGGAGGCCAAGAATACTCTTCAGGAGCTGATTCATGCCCGGAGGATGACCGCAGAGTACCAACGGCGCGAAGCGTTTGCCCGTGCCATGGTGGCCATCATACAAAAAAAGGTTGATGAGGGGCAATCGAGCGTAATGGACCTCAACAACGCCCGGCTTAGGGTGATTGAACTGGCGCAAAACGTGAGGGAAAGCAATGCTCAGGTAACTGTTATCAGTCGCAGGGTTTCCACCCTCAACGGCAATATGCCGCCGGAACTAAACGATACCATCCTGCTTTGCAACCAGTTGCCACCGTGGGATGAGTTCGTGTCGCTGGCCAAACAAACCGACCCGAGGTTTGGCACCCTCAACAGCATGGTGGAAGTGGCGCAGGGGCAAAAGTCGCTTGCCGTGCATCGGGGGCTACCCGAGCTGAACATTGGCTACCAGTCGGAAAAGACCGATGCCGAACACTTTGCAGGCGTTAAGGCTGGGCTTAGCATCCCCCTTTGGGGGAATGTGGGCAACCGCAGGGTGGCCAATGCCCGACTGGCCGAAGCCAGGTATCAACAGGCCGGCCAAGCCAACCTGATGGAAAGCGAATATGAGGAGCTGTACCTAAAAGCGCAAACCACCAAGGAACTGCACGATGAGCTAAAAAATGCCCTTTCCACATACAACAACCTTCCGCTGCTGCGTAAAGCGCTGGAAGCAGGGCAGGTATCGGTTATCGACTTTTTCAACGAGGTGACATTTCTGTATAGCATCACCGACAGGGTGTTGGAGCTGGAGCTGGAGTACGCAAAGCTTTTCGCCGAACTCCACAGGTTTGAGCTGTAAAAAGAGTGGTTAAGCCACCTTTCTTACTGTATTACCAACGGCATTGATACCGGGTCATCCGGTATTATTCTCTCCCTATATTGCCGTTGTTTCGGGTACAAAAAACTTCTATTGTTTGGAAAAACGGTTAAACTGCTTTATTTTTAGGCAAACATTTTCTTTAGATAAGAAATCCTGTTAAGTAGTTAGACATTATAATTAAAAACAACAAAACGAAAGGAGAAAAAAAATGACTTGGCAAGAAATCAAAGATTCAATTATACAAGACTTGGATTCTAGGGGTTTAAAAAATTCAAGCATTAGGAAGAATGCTCTTAACAAAATTGAAGAAATTTTTAAACTTCATTTCCCATACTTAATTCAAAACCCTAAGGAGGGATTTGGAAAAATTGAAAAGAACGAATTTAAGGCGAGAATTGCAAAGTACAAGCCGAATGGGAGATTGAATTCTGCTGAAAGTAGTATTATTAACGAAATCTATTATCGTATATGAAAAAGGAAGGATTTCCTCCAATAATTGATGATAATACAAAGGTTCTTGTCTTAGGAACAATGCCGGGCGACAGGTCAATTCTTACAGGAGAATACTATGCTAATCCGACAAATCAATTTTGGAAAATCATCTTTCGGATATTGAATTCAGGAGAGTCTATTTTAGGTTATAAGGATAAAATAGAATTACTTCTGAAAAATAGGATTGGACTTTGGGATGTTTTATTCAGAGCAAATAGAGCTGGAAGTCTTGACTCTAATATTTATAACGAAGAGCTTAACGATTTTGAACAACTTTTCAAGGATTTCCCAAATATTAGGGTAATAATTTTTAACGGACAAAAACCAGCAAATTATTTCAAAGGATTGGAAAATATCCCAAAAGACATTGAATATTACATTCTTACGTCAACAAGTTCAGCAAACACAAAAAAAACCTTTGAAAGAAAATTTCAAGAATGGAAGGAAGTAATAACTAAATACAATGGCTAAAAAGTGTAGCAGCAATTAGGGTTCAACCGATAATTCAAGCATTCTGCCACAAATAAAATATCGTGTCGTCAGACAGAAAAGTAGCCTGCAACTCCCTACTGCCGATACGCTAAATTGTTGGGTGACACCTAGTCAGCGATACCACAAAATAGACTGAATTACAGTGAAAAATGTCAAATATGAGAGGTAAAAAAAATAATTAACCTAAAAAACAGAAATGATGGAAACAAGTAAAATTTATAAAAGAGTAATGGAGGCAGAAACCATTTCAAAAAACGGGACAATTCTGAAAAATAATATGCACCGATTTATTTACTGTATAGCGATAAGTATGCTATTATTTCCTAAAATAATAAGCGCACAAATTAATTTGGAACATACATTTGATGGATATATCGCACATGGGAATAGCCATTTTTATACTCATAACTATTATGCCACTGGTGTATTATCAACAAATCAAGTAAAGATATACAAGGAAGATTACACTCTTTATAAAACCGTAAGCATTACGCCACCAGAAGGTTATACTGCCTCAGGCAGCGTACTTTGTCTTAGCAAAAACATTGTCACAACAGATAATAAATTGTCTTTTTTTATTGTTTTTCAAAATGGATCAGCTCCACAAAATCAACAGTCCATGATTAGACTATATGATGAAAATGGAGCAATAGTAAAAGACTTTGGATATTTTCATTTTATTATTGGAGTTTCTTTCCATAAAACTGCCGATAATAAATTTCGTTTATCTATTGCAAAACATATAGACGGTGAACATAAAACAGAAATTTATTCCCTTCCCGGAACTCCACCCTCATCACCAACTATAACAACAACAACGCTGCCAAGCGGTATGGTAGGAGTTGATTACAATGCTGTTTTATCTGCAACTGGAGATGCACCGATAGTATGGTCAATAGAAACTGGCAGCCTGCCTGGCGGATTAAATCTTTCTTCTGAAGGCGTCATAGATGGAATTCCAACTGAAACAGAAACATCTAGTTTTACAGTAAAAGCAACTAATAGTGTTGGGAATGACACAAAAGAATTGTCAATTTTCATTGACGAAGAAACAGGAATTTCTATGTTGCAAATTGAAGAAATGAAAATATTCCCAAACCCTGCAAATAATAGATTAATTATTGAGTGTGAAAATGTTAACTCAAAAAAAATTATGCTATATGATATGATAGGCAATGAAGTTTTAAACCAAAATATTCATGACAAAACAGAAATCAATATTAGTAATTTACAAAAAGGCATTTACATTGTATCTATAGTATCTGAAAATAAGGTTATTGGGAGTTTTAAAATTGTAAAACAATAATAAAATTGTAAAAAAAGGCGACCAACATTCAGCGGCATGGTTCCGACCCTTCCAAACAGGCTTGTGCCCCGACAATGAAATGTCGGGCGCCAAGTTGGGGAACGTAAATAATCAACCACAAAAAATGAAAAAACTCCTACCATTCACCACCTTACTGATAATTGCCTTTTTTGCCGGCAATTCGTATGCACAGGACAAAGGCTTGCTAACGAATAAATACAAGGCTCCCGATTTTGAAATTCAACTTAGCGCGGGGAAGAATATCAGGCTATCTGACCTGAAGGGCAAAATTGTTTTGATAAACTTCTTTTCCACATCTTGCTCCCCATGCAGAGCGGAACTACCTATGATCCAAAAACATATTTGGAAAAAACATGGAAAGAATGATAATTTTGAGCTGTTGGTCATTGCACGGGACAACTCAACGGAAGATATCGCCAAGTATCTGTCGTTGAACACCGCAATAAAGTTTCCCATTTACCCCGACACCAAAAGGACAATTTATCAGAAGTATGCCAAGATAGGAGTTCCTCAGAACTTTGTTATCGACAAGGAGGGTAACGTACTATACCATGTCACCGGGTACTATGAAGCCGAGTTCCTTAACATGGTTAACCTTATCAATGAGCTGTTAAAATAATTGGCGTTTGCGCCGGTCGCTGATGACATGGCATCAACTGGCAACCATATTCCATTTAATATGAACGACATAATTCAAGCAATCCGGGTTGAGCTTAAAAACAACGTTGATGAGAAAACCCGTCAAACCAGCCGGAACTTTTTTAAGGAGAGCATCGAGCTGTATGGGGTAAAAATCCCCACGGTCAACAAGATTGGCAAGGCATTTTTCAAGGAGGTTACCCAAAAGGGGAAGGCTGAAATACTCGATTTATGCGAACTGCTGTGGCAGTCGGGCTACATAGAGGAGGCGTTTATTGCGTGCAACTGGTCGTACAGCGTGCGAAAAGAATACGAACCTAACGATTTCCAAATCTTCGAGCGGTGGATTCGCAATTACATAAGCAACTGGGCCACATGCGATACGTTTTGCAATCATACCGTTGGCGAATTTGTGGAAATGTATCCCGAACATATTGCAAGGCTGAAGGAGTTTGCCACATCGGATAACAGATGGGTACGCAGGGCTTCGGCTGTAACGCTGATTATCCCTGCCCGAAAGGGCATGTTTCTGGACGATATATTGGCCATTGCGGATATCCTGCTGACGGATGGCGATGATTTGGTACAAAAGGGCTACGGCTGGATGCTGAAAGCAGCCTCGGAGGCCAACCGGCAGGCCATTTTCGACTACGTAATGAGCAAAAAAACGGTTATGCCCCGCACAGCACTGAGGTATGCCATTGAAAAGATGCCCAAGGAGCTAAAAGCCCCGGCCATGGCAAAATAGTGGTTGTGCATGCCATATCCCGAACGGGATGATTTGTTGATCACTTTTTGCAACTTGCCATTTTTTCAATACTTTTGCCCCATCAATTGGCCCCGTAGTTCAGCTGAATAGAACGTCAGATTCCGGTTCTGAAAGTCACAGGTTTGAATCCTGTCGGGGTCGCACTAAAGACCAGCCATTTACGCTGGTCTTTTGTTTTATGGACAGGTAATCCCACACGATACCGAGAGACAGGATCACGAGCGGCCTGTGTGCCTGCCTGCGGGCAGCGAGCTAATCCTGTCGGGGTCGCAGCAAGGACCAGTCGAGAAGGCTGGTCTTCTTTTTTTTTGGATGCCTGACCCCCTACAAAATCGAAAGACAGGATCACGATCGGCTTTTGCGCCTGCCTGCGGGCAGCGAGCTAATCCTGTCGGGGTCGCAGCGAGGACCAGTCATTTGGCTGGTCTTTTATTTTTCCTAGATTCAACCAATAAATGCAACTTTTTGAGGGCATGAATTAATTTTTTTTCAAGCGAAAGGACAAAAAGATGTCCCTCCGCCTGAAATGGGTAAATTCTCTTTACTTTGTGCCCTCGTCCAAAAGTTGCAAAATATG
>JAKQEF010000062.1 GCA_029558675.1 Bacteroidota bacterium
AAAGTGGGTAAGTTACTTATATCGCACCGCTACAACCACCTACCCTTGCTGCCTTCCGACCCTGGGGGGATTGAGTGGGAGCTGGTCGTATAAGACTTACCCGGCTGCAAAGGTACGAACAAATTGCCGCTTTAAAAAATTAATTACTACTTTTACAAAATCAACAAACTTTGTTTTTTTAACTATTAAACGCTATGGAAAATAAGAATGCCACTGTGAAAAGTTCAATGAACTATGGTTTAATCCTTGGCCTGGCCCTTATCGCCCTGAGCCTGATTCAGTACATTATGGACATTTACAACACCCCGGTTTGGGTTTCGATTCTGAACTATGCCTTTTTTATTGGAGTGATTTTTTATGGCACTAAAAAGTTTCGCGATGATGTGCTTGAAGGTTGTATTTCCTATGGAAAAGCCGTAGGCTTTGGTGTGCTGATTTCTCTCTTTGCTTCCATAATCTTTGGTTTCTTTTTCTACCTGCTGGTGACCTTCATCGACCCCGACTATATGGCTAACATGATGAAAGCCGTTGAGGAAATGTACCTTGAGAGGGGTATGAGTGAAGATCAGGTTGAGATGGCCATGAAAATGGTAGGTAAGATGCAAACCCCGTTGCTATTGATGATCTCGTCAATATTTGGCTTTGTGCTCATGGGTACTTTCTTTTCGCTGATTACTTCAGCTTTCATTAAAAAAGAGAAACCCTTATTTGATTAGTAAAAACCATAACAGCTAAGTAGTTAGTACTGAATGGATATTTCTATCGTAATACCCCTTTACAACGAGGAGGAATCGCTTCCCCACCTCATGGAATGGATATCCAAGGTGATGGATGTACATGGAACAACCTACGAGGTGATCCTGGTTGACGATGGCAGTTACGATTCAAGCTGGCAAACCATTGAGGGATTCATAGGGAAATATCCAATGGTGCGGGGGATAAAATTTCGTCGCAACTATGGCAAATCGGCTGCCCTGCAGGTGGGCTTTGCAGCCGCCAAAGGCGAAGTGGTGATTACCATGGATGCCGACATGCAGGATAGCCCCGAGGAGATCCCCGAACTCTACCGGATGATTAAAAATGACGGCTTCGATTTGGTTTCGGGTTGGAAAAAGAAACGTCGCGATCCCTTTTTCTCTAAGAGGCTGCCCAGTAAGATGTACAACTTTACCGTGCGCTGCATAACCGGAATTAAGCTCCATGACATGAACTGCGGCCTTAAAGCCTACCACCGAAATGTGGTGAAAAGTATCGAGGTTTACGGCGAGATGCACCGCTACATTCCGGTTTTGGCCAGACAAGCCGGATTTAAAAGGATAGGTGAAAAAGTAGTTCAGCATCAGGAGCGAAAATTTGGCTCTTCAAAATTCGGATGGGAGCGGTATATCAATGGCTTTCTCGATCTAATGTCTGTAACCTTTGTGTCGCGGTTTGGGAAGCGCCCCATGCACTTTTTTGGGACATTAGGCTCATTGATGTTCCTCTCTGGAGGGTTAATCGCCATATGGCTGATTGCCAGTAAAATTTGGGCACAAGCCCATCACCTTAAGTACAGACCCGTAACCGATCAGCCCCTTTTCTACATAGCGCTGGTAATTGCCATTATTGGCGTACAATTCTTCATGGCGGGCTTCATCGGCGAGTTGGTTTCGCGCAGTTCGGCCGATCGAAACCAGTACCTCATCGAGAAGGATACGGCAGAAAAGCTTCAATGAACGGATAGGTAACCCTTTTCCTTCTTTTAATTCAGCGGATGATAGATTGGGAGTGAGGCAAACCATTCTCCCGTATTTACAGATTGAGTGTCTTCGTGGCAAAGAGCATCTTATGTGCGTTTTTTCCGGTGCATTTTGTATTCCTGCTCAAAAACACCAAGTTTAATTGGAGACTATTTGAATAAATGGGTTTCCTTTGCCCTATACAAGCTAATGCCATTGTTATATGAATGCTATTTTAAACCATCGCTCCATAAGGAAATTCAAAAGCGATCCCATAGATGAGGGCTTGCTAAATGACATCCTGAATGCCGGTACTCGCGCTTCGACTACTGGTAACATGCAGGTTTACAGCATTATTGTGACAAAAAGCCCGGAAGTTAAGCAGCAGCTTATGCCATGCCATTTCAATCAGGACATGGTGATGCAGGCACCTGTTGTCCTGACCTTTTGCGCCGATTTTAACCGTTTCAACAAGTGGTGCCTTCAGCGTAATGCCATTCCGGGATACGATAATTTTCTGTCGTTCTTCACCGCAGCTATTGATGCACTTTTGGTGGCTCAGAATGTGTGCATTGCCGCCGAAATGAATGGTTTGGGTATTTGCTATCTGGGAACCACAACCTACACCGCTGCAAAAATCATCGAAGTATTAAAAATCCCCAAAGGGGTTGTCCCTGTTACCACCGTTGTGGTTGGCTACCCCGACGAATGGCCCGACCTGACCGATCGCCTTCCTCTGGCCTCTGTTATCCACCAAGAGATATACCAGGATTATTCTTCGGGCGACATTGATCAGATTTATGCAGCAAAAGAAGCGCTGCTTTCAACCCAAAAGTTGTTAGAGGAAAATAAGAAAGAAACCTTGGCGCAAATATTTACCGATAATCGTTACACTAAAAAGGACAACCTGGCGTTTTCCGTTGGGTTGCTCAAAGTGCTTGCCGAGCAGGGGTTTATGAATAACGAAGAGTAGCGGATTATCCCCACTACGGTCAACGCAGACTTCTCAATACGCTTGTAAGCTTTGCTTCCCGGAGAGAGACTATTAGGTTATTTTTAAAGGATACATTAACTATCGATCACAGGGTGCCACGCCATTGCCTTATCTTGTTATTGCTATTCTGCATTTATTCTTCTAACGCCTTGGCTCAAAAGGGTGTAGGTAAGATTGTCTTCACTGCTGACGGGGTAGAAGAGAAGTGCAAAGTACCTGTAAAAACGGGCGATTCATTATCCATACGGTTGTCGTTCCGGCGTTGCCTTACGGATATACAAAAGCAGGGCTACCTTGAGGCGCGGATTGATTCGATACATTACGGTAGTAAACCACCGATAGGCTTTGGCCAAAGGGGCAACAAGTACCGATGGGGGGCTATTTCTACCGATAGCATTACCCAAAGCTGGCTTGCCAACACAGGTGTTAATCCCGGGAGAATCTCGGGAAGTACGCTTAGTCCACTTCAGTTTGCAGCCCTTAACAACAGAATATTGCATTGGCATGAAAACAACGGATATCCCTTTGCAAAAATAAGGTACGACAATGCGCAGCGGGATAACTCCTTGCTATCCATTGTGTTAAATATTGAAAAGGGTCAGCTAATCGTATTGGATACCTTATATATAAAGGGTGATGCTAAGATTTCGTACCGATTCCTGAAAACTTTTCTTGGTTTTCGAAAGGGCCAGCCCTACAGTGAAGCGATCTTTAGTTCTTACGATACAAGAATGCAGTCGCTCGGCTATTTGTCCATTATTCGGCCCAGCGAGGTGGAGTTTATTCCCGGAAAAGCCCGAATATATACCTATGTTACCAACCGGAAATCAAATCGGTTTTCATTCTTGCTTGGATTTCAATCGGATGGTAAAGGGATGTCAGGCATTAGGTTAACCGGAGACTTGCATCTCGACCTGCGCAATACTTTTCGGAATGGAGAACGCAATTCAATCAAATGGCAGGCTCCGGGCGAACGGACCCAGAGGCTCGATATGCAAACCCAATGGCCATATATTCTTGGTTCAAACCTCGGTATTAGTGGCCGGTTCAACCTCTACAGGCGCGATACGACCTATATTAGCATCAACCCCGAAATGATGTTAGATTTCTATTTCGCCAACGGGAGTAGTTTAGGCATTGGGTTTGAGCACCGTAAATCTTCTGCTATTGCCTCTGCTGCCCATAGTGTCTATGGCGATTTTAATGCAAATTTTTATAGGCTGTCTTTCTCTACGGGGATGTTGAGCGATGATATTTTTCATTCCAAATATTTTTGGGCAAAAACTGCAATGAGCGTTGGGGTAAGGAATGCCGATTCGCGAATGGCAGCGTATGGGAGAGAAAAAATTTCGGTGGGGGAGGCAGAGGGGGCTATTAGCTTTTTCTACCCCATTTACGGCGAGTTCGCCGTATTCCATTCACGCCTACAGGCCCGATGGCTGTTTCCTATGGTTGATGGTAATAATGATTTCCGGTTCTTAGATAATGAGCTGTACCGCATAGGGGGATCTCAGGTACTCAGGGGGTTTAATCAGGAGTCGATTCTTACCAACGGCTACTCGGTTGCCGAAATCGAAGTGCAGTACCGTTTGCAGCAAACTATCAATACATCACTGTTTTATGATTTGGGCCTTGTTTCGCATTACTCCAATGGCCAAATAGTAACCTCATTCCCATTTGGAGTGGGCGTCGGAGTACAACTATTGACAGCCGGTGGGATTCTCAACATTAGCTATGCACTTGGGGAGGGGTTTGGCCAACGGTTGAGTTTAAAAGATGCAAAAATTCATGTTGGTTATCTGACCCATTTTTAGCTGATAATGCATATTGCTCAGTTTAGCCTTCGGTTGCTTTGTTAATAGTATAATAATCAGCTAATTGTTTTGGCAAGCAAATAAATAATTATTTTTTTTGGAAAGAATGGTGATAATATCTAATTTTGCAACTCACAAAAAAAGTAAGTAATGATTATAGTACCTATTAAAGAAGGCGAAAACATTGAGAGAGCCCTAAAAAAGTTCAAGCGTAAGTTCGAAAAAACCGGAACGTTGAAGGAACTTCGTTACCGTCAAGCTTTTGTGAAGCCATCCATTCAGCGTCGCGAGAACAAGAAAAAAGCCGTATATATTCAGAAACTCCAGCAGGCTGAGGAGTAGCATTTTTTTGGATGCATCAGGCAAATTTGCCTGATTTTTTTGGGAATTTTCCCACTTTTTTACTATATTGCATCCATAAAATATGCTGACACGTTTCTTAAAATACCTTCAGGTCGAAAAGAATTATTCTGCTCACACCGTCCGTGCCTACGGCGATGATTTGGAGCAGTTTTTTTCATTCTGCCATATTGAACCAAATCCCGATGGCATAGCCCAGGTAAGCCACAGGACAGTGCGAACATGGCTGTCGCACCTCGTAGCCTCAGGCATGGACCCTCGTTCTGTTAACCGCAAGTTGTCATCCCTCCGTGGCTTTTACAAGTATTTAAACAAAACAGGTATAATTAGCGCCAACCCGTTACAGCGTGTCGTTCCGCCCCGGATGAGTAAAAAACTCCCGGCATTCATAAAGCCCTCAGAAGCTGAAAATCTTTTGGGGCAAAACCTTTTCCCCGAGGGATTTGTTGGTATAAGGGATATGGCTGTTATTTCGCTCTTTTACTTTACCGGAATTAGAGTGTCGGAGTTGGCCGGATTGAAAACACAGAACGTCGATTTGGGGGCATCAAGTATAAAAGTAATGGGCAAAGGGTCGAAAGAGCGGATTATCCCACTGATTCCTGAATTGGGACTTATACTAAAATCGTACATGGCAGAGCGAGAGAATTTTTTCCCTAACAATGGGGTTTCATATTTAATACTAACAAACAAGGGAGGAAAACCCTACTCGGAAATGCTTTACCGTATAGTGAAAAAATACCTTTCTGCAGTAACATCGCTGGAAAAGAAAAGCCCGCATGTGTTACGGCATTCATTTGCTACGCATTTGCTGAATAGGGGGGCCGATATTAATGCCATTAAGGAGTTGCTTGGGCATGCCAATCTCTCTGCTACCCAAATATATACACACACCAGTGTTCAAAAACTAAAGGAGACCTATCAACAGGCACATCCACGTGCCTGAATCTAAATATAAACAAACAAAAAGAGGAGGAACCTAATTATGAACGTAAAAATTCAATCGATCAAATTCGATGCTGATCAAAAGCTTATCGATTTTATCAATAATAAGTTGGAGAAGTTGCATCGGTTTTACGATGGCATTCTTGGCGCCGAGGTTTTTTTAAAGGTCGAAAATGCTCAGGATACCGGTAATAAAACGGTTGAGGTGAAGTTGCTGATACCCGGTAATGATCTTTTTGTTCAAAGGCAAACCCGAAAATTTGAAGAGGGTATAGATGAATGTGTTGATGTGTTAAAACGTCAGATCAAGAAATACAAGGAAAAGCAGAGGGGAGTGTAAGTGGTACTTCAAATACAAATCAGCCCCCTTGGGACGAAAAGGCCTAAGGGGGCTAAATAATTTATAAAAAAAAAATTTTATTTGGTAGGTAAATAAAATTTTCATACATTTGCCAACCGATTTTGGAAGGGTCGATGCTCATAGAACTCGGATTTATAGCAAGTTGCCGATGTAGCTCAGTGGCCAGAGCAGCTGATTTGTAATCAGCTGGCCGGGGGTTCGAATCCCTCCATCGGCTCTCTGTTCTTTGTAATGATTGGGGGAGATACCAAAGTGGCCAACTGGGGCAGACTGTAAATCTGCTGGCTTACGCCTTCGTAGGTTCGAATCCTGCTCTCCCCACCGAAGTTTATGATATAAGGCGGGAGTAGCTCAGTTGGTAGAGCATCAGCCTTCCAAGCTGAGGGTCGCGGGTTCGAGTCTCGTCTCCCGCTCAAATTCATAAGCTAAAAGCCGATGTAGCTCAGGGGTAGAGCGCTTCCTTGGTAAGGAAGAGGTCATGGGTTCAATTCCCATCATTGGCTCAATTTTTCTTGACAATTACTTAAACTGGAATCTAATAATCTAAACAACAGGAATTATGGCAAAAGAAAAATTTGATAGGTCGAAACCTCACGTTAACATCGGAACCATTGGTCACGTTGACCACGGGAAAACTACGTTGAC
>JAKQEF010000067.1 GCA_029558675.1 Bacteroidota bacterium
AGCCATGTTTGGCGTAGTGCCCAAGCTATTATGGAACAAGGTTTATCCGGCCGACGAGAATAATCTTATCCCCCTTGCTTTACGCTCTTTGGTAATCGAAACCAATGGACGAACGGTTCTGATTGACAACGGATTTGGCGATAAACAGAGCGAAAAATTTTTTAGCCACTTCAGCATTTTTGGGGATATTGGACTAATTGATGGGCTTAATAAATTGGGGTATAAGCCTGAGGCCATAACGGATATTATCCTCACTCACTTACACTACGACCACTGCGGTGGCAGCATCAAACGCAATGCCCGCGGTGAATTTGAGCTAACCTTTCCCAACGCCACCATTCACATTAGTAAAAACCAGTGGGAGTCGGCAATAAACCCCAATGCCCGCGAGGCCGATTCGTTTCTGCGCGAGAACATCACCCCCATTGAGGAGTTGGGAGCGCTCAACCTGGTTGAAAAGGAAGGATTTCTCATGCCCGGCGTTGAGATCAGGCTTTTTAACGGGCATACCAGCGGGCAGATTATACCCCTTATCCATCTGCCCAATGGCAGGGTTTTGGTATATGCCGCCGATTTGTTCCCCTCTACGGCACATATTCACCCTGTATGGAATGCCAGCTACGATGTGGAGCCTCTGGTGTCAATGGATGAAAAAAAGACTTTTCTCGAGGAGGCCTACGAAAAGAACTATGTAATTTACTATCAACACGATTACCACTGCGAATGTAGCTTATTACAGCAAACCCCCAAGGGGATTCGCGCGGGCGAGAAGTTAAAATTGGCTGATGTAATAAATTAAAATTTAAACGGATCTAATTCATTTGGGGCGTTCCCTAACTATCCCTTAGGAAAATCTTACCAAATCTGAAACCGTGATGAACGTGATACACCTTGTTCGCTGGCATCACTATGATTACCTCATTGTCGGTATATTCAATGGTTACATTTCGCGAACCGCTGAAAAGCCTGTCGAACCATTTTCTGGATTCAAACCTATACTTTCCGGGGCTATCTTCTACTAACGAGTATTGATTGATCAGAAAAAAGTCCTTAATCCGCTCAGGATCTACCTCTCCATCATGCTTGATGATCATTTGCCTGGCCTTTTGGTTATTGACAATGGTTAGAGGTAAAATCAGTGAATAAAATAATGCCGTAATCCAAACCGGCGAGAAATGCTCTCCCAGCGAAATCTTCCCCGAATAGAAAATAAAATAAATGGCAAAATGGAATGCCATGAAAATAACATATGTTATAGCGCTAAAAACTATCCATGAAAGCACTATTGAGAAGAAGTTGCCCTTCGATTTAAAGGTAATTTCCATTTTAAAAACTAGTTAAAAACAACAATTTGCCTATTTACTGCTCATTATCAACACTTTCATTTTCTAAACTTTTAAGTTTTTCAACCAGGCTATCGAGTTTAGCCGTCGTTTTTTCCTTATCATCGCCCTCTATATCCGGTTTTGATTCCTCCTTCATTTCAAAAAGGTGATGCCTATTGGAAAAATCGGTTGTATTGCCTTCTGCACTACCTTTCCCATCGGAAACCAATGTCAAAACTGCAATAAGTATATTAACAAGTAAAGAAATCCCAAGGGATGCGAAGCACAACACCATATCATTTCTGTTTCTTGAGGCCTGAAATACGGAAATTGTGCTAAAAACAATGGCCAATATTCCGGGGATAAACGCAGCTATTCTGAGTGAAGGTACTGTGGCCAAGCCAATTGCTATAGCCGACAATACTATACCAATAAACCCCAAAGCTCTTATTCGGGTAGAGGAAATCTTATTATCCATACTGCTTTCCTTTTTGAAATTGAGTTTTAATAATGACGATATACGGTCCAAATACGATGCATCACAATCCAATTTTTCCTTCCAGTAAATGCATCATATCTGCTTCTAAAGTATTGTAAGGGGCTTCAACAATTCTCCCGACCTCAACACCGTTGGAAAAGAAGAAGAACGTGGGCACAAAATCGACATAGCCCTCACCGATGCCCACATGGGGAGCGCGTTTCAATCTGTTCAACCCTATTATCTCTAAACGCTGAAGCGGATAATCTATGGCTTTCAACACTTTGAGGAATCGCGGAACCTCCCTGCGGCTATCACTGCACCATGTACCCAGCACAATTCTGATATCAATTCCTTCTATTAACATTTTTAAATGGGCAACCGTTGCCTCATCGGGCGTATAATCATTATAGGCAGGTTCGAACCATGCCTTGAAAGGTTCATTCCGGAATGCTTCAATAGTACAATAGCCATAAAGAATATCCTGATCGGCATCCTCGTCATAAACCACCTCATTTATCTGTTGGGCAAAAAGCCCAAGGGGCAGAGCCATGAACGTAAGTAAAAAAATAAGTCTATTCATTCTTTCAAATTGTAATTTCACTATGATTAATTAATCAGCCATCTTATCCAATCAACACACAATATCTCAGGTAAAACAAAACAGACCTCCTATTGTTAAAACTCTGTGCCCTTAACCTTTGGATAGTTAATTGAGTAGTGTAAGCCACGACTCTCACGCATATTTTGTGCAAATTTAATGATTAGATATCCCACATTAATCATGTTTCGCAATTCGCATAGCTTTTGGGTAAGAATAGATTTTTTGTAAAGTTCTTCCGTTTCGCGGTAAATTATCTCCAAACGGGCAAGGGCTCTCTCCAACCGAAGATCAGAGCGCACAATCCCTACGTAATTACTCATTATCTCCTGCATCTCCTTGTAACTCTGGGTAATTAGTATCATCTCCTCGTTGTGAGTTGTCCCTTCGTAGTTCCACTCGGGAACATGGTGGTTGATTTCAATCCCATTCAACTTGGGTACTATGTGCTTAGCAGCCCTGTGCGCGTACACTACAGCCTCAATCAGCGAGTTGGATGCCAACCTGTTGGCCCCATGCAATCCGGTGGATGAGCATTCGCCAACGGCATAAAGGCGGTTGATGGTACTCTCGCCATTCATATCAACCTTAATTCCCCCGCACAGGTAGTGTGCTGCAGGCACAACGGGAATCATATCTTTTGTAATATCAATGCCGATGGATAGGCATTTTTGATATATGTTGGGAAAATGATCTTTGATCTCAACAGGATTTTTAAAGCTCACGTCGAGATACACAAACTCATCACCCCTGGTTTTCATCTCATTATCAATAGCTCTGGCCACTATATCGCGGGGCGCAAGCGAACCCCTCTTATCATAATCATGCATAAATTCTTTCCCATCGGCCGTTTTCAGGACAGCGCCAAAACCCCTCATGGCTTCGGTAATCAAGAACGATGGCCGTTCGCCGGGGTGATAGAGGGAAGTGGGGTGGAATTGGATAAACTCCATGTTATCAACCTCACCTTTTGCCCTGTAAACCATGGCAATGCCATCGCCTGTTGCCACTATTGGATTGGTAGTAGTGTGGTATAGATTGCCAATACCCCCGGTTGCCATAACGGTTGCCTTGGACAGAAAGGTGTGCACCTTTTGGGTTTTCAGGTCGAGAACGTAGGCTCCAAAACAGGTGATATCAGGGTCTTTACGCTTTACGCTCACCCCCAGGTGGTGCTGGGTAATGATTTCGACGGCGAAATGATGTTCGAAGATGGTGATATTCTTATGAGCCTTAGCCCTCCTTGTCAGAGCCTTTTGTATTACGTATCCCGTGTTGTCCTTGTGGTGTAAAATTCTATGCTGCGAATGCCCGCCCTCCTTTGCCAAATCGTACTGCCCCGATATTGTTCTATCGAATTGCACTCCCCATTGCGAAAGCTGTTTTATTTGTTCGGGGGCCTCTTGTACTACCATTCTAACCACATTTTCGTCGCAGAGCCCGTCGCCACAAATTAAGGTGTCGCTAATGTGTTTTTCAAATGTGTCGGGTTCGTATGTTACCGCAGCAACTCCTCCCTGAGCATACACCGTATTGGTTTCGTCGAGACTGGCCTTGCTTATGAGCACTACCCTGCCAAACTCTGCTACTTTTAGTGCAAAGCTGATACCGGCAATACCCGTTCCGATAACCAAAAAATCGCATGTATAAACCGCCATACCCAATGATTTCGAGGGTAAAATTACAAAAAATATATGTGTATATGCACGGGAAGGCCATGAAAAATGGATAGAGCAATAAAAAACCCCGGCATGAAACCGGGGTACATCCTTTAGCTGATTGTTTACTTATTTTTCAAAATATCCCGTATTTCGGTAAGTAAAACCTCTTCTTTACTTGGGGCGGAATCTTCAACCGGTTTTGCCTCCTCGCTCTTTTTAAACCTGTTGATTAGCTTTATCATGGCAAAGATTACCACAGCAATAATCAGAAAATCGAGTATTGTTTGTAGGAAAACACCATAGTTAATGGTAACAGGCCCTAGCCCCTCGCTTAATGCCTTGAAGCTAACCCTAAGGTCGGTAAAATCCACACCTCCAATTAAATATCCAATTGGAGGCATAATGACATCGTTTACCGCTGAGGAAACAATTTTCCCAAAAGCAGCACCTATGATTATACCAACAGCCATGTCAACGACATTGCCGCGCATGGCAAATTCCTTGAATTCTTTTACAAATCCCATATTGCCTTTCTTTAATAGTTAAAATTTATACGAAAACCCCACGCCCAGTACCTCTTTAAACTGTACCCTAGGGCCTACTTTGGCCGGCTCGGATTCGGTTGCTTCCCTAACCACAATGTCAATATCATCATCATAGATAAGATGTGTCATTATGGTAGCCGAAATGTACTTGTTGATTTTCATGGAAATCAGCGTTTCCCAGTTGACATCGATGTTCTGAGGCTTATCCAAATAGTTGGAGAAGAGGTCGAGTTTGGATTGCAGTGTCACATTTTTCATAACCTCATACTTAATAAAGAAACGGGCATACCCTCCAAATTCTGCCCTCATTTTATCACCCGGCTCCACGCCAAACGCCCCTTTATTGGCAAGGATAGTATCGTTAACAATGGTAATTTTCCCGGTGAGTGGCGAAATAAATGCAGTAAAAATATCACTGGGTTTGTAGTCCATACCGATTGCTCCCAATAAATACCCCGGAGCCAAAAACTTTGAAATATACTCATCCGTATTCGGATAGTTATATCCGGCCGTCATTTGGGTTTTCAGGTTAATAAGGCCTGCATAATACCACGCTTTGGATGCCTTTTGCCCATACTTAGAGGTAAAATCGAACTTGTCATCCGATTTCATCCAGCCGCCCTTTTCCCCCTGTTTAACAGTTCCATAGGCAAGGTCAAGGTAGTTTTCCCATAGCATATTATCCTTTTTGTAACGGGCAAAAAGGCTTAATAATCCATTGACTGAGATTGAATTCTGTCCACCGGCCGACCAGTTGGTCAACGAAACCTGGGCAAGAGTAGTGTTAATCGTTCCTCCATAGTTCCACCCTGCGGTAGTATCGGCAGTTTGGGTTTTAAGGGTTTTCTCAGCTTCAGTAGTCTGACCCTTTAAAAAAATTGTTAAAAGCATTAAAAAAGAGATACTGATTACTTTCTTCATGAGCATAATGTTTAGTTTGTTTAAAGTTTAATAAAAAAGTTTTATCAAAAGTAGTAAACAATAGTAACAAGGATTGGTACCAAAAAGCTTAAAACGATGCCA
>JAKQEF010000194.1 GCA_029558675.1 Bacteroidota bacterium
TGCCAACCCCGGTTGGGCCCAATAGCACAATAAGGTATTTCGATGCCATATTACCGGAGTTCATGTAAGTCTTTAACGAAATTATACCGGTTAAGCAGGTATTGGTTAATCAACGTCGTCGTCAATTCCTTCGGGGAAGAAACCGGTGCCAAGCTCATCATCAAATTCAGAGCCGATATCATTGACAATATCGTCAAGCGCATCATCATCAAAGTCGGAAATATTAACGTTGGGGTCAATGCCTTCTAAGGACAGTTGATCCGGTGCATCACCGGCCGAAGCGGTACAAATAGGGTAGTGTTTGTGTGGATCCGGTTTGGTAATATCGTGTAACTCTATAAAAAAGCAGCGATCGGAAAATATATCGAATACGTAAAGCAATCTTTCCTTTTTATGCTTATGCAGATCCTGAAGTTTTACCGATTCCATTGGAATAGCAGCGGGACCGGCATCGTTTTCCATATCTATCAGGGTTAATTCAAGCCCTTTGTTCCAATACTCATCTGTGAGGAAAAAGGAGGCCAGCTGTGAAGATTCGAAATCGAGATTTTTCTGAATAAAGGAGTGGAAGTCCAGAAAAGTGTTCTCCCCATCCAGCTCGTATTCTCTGATAAATTTGCCGTCCTCGCTGAAAATCATTCTAAACCTGTAGATCATACTCCTTCTTTAAAAATGATTAGCTACGCAAAATAAGCAAGTTAATTACTATTAAAAAAGTATTTTTCTGAAAATGTAGTGCATCAGCCGCCTAAAGTGAACTTAAAAATTCGAGGGTGTCAATGTTATCCATATACTCACTGATCTGAGGATATTGCGACTTCCCAATATCCACCCGTTGGGGCAGACTTTGAATGTGCGAAACCACGCATTGCAAGCTCTCTGCATTCTGGTTGATATAATCGTGTACTTGCTGTATATCACGGTATTGTTGAAAGTAGATTACCCCTACAGGACTTCCAATACCGCCATCGGGTTTTAGCAGGACAAATCCATTGTCGAGGTGGGGTGTCCCGTTCATTGCGAAAATTGCCCGGTGATATTCGTAGTTATTGGCGTACTTATGATGGTTGAGAAGGTGTTTGTAGCTATCCAGCGATTGGATAAAACGCGAAAGATCAAAATCTTCTGGAATTAAAAGTTTCGATACGCTTCTACAACCCAATCCGAAATACATGAATATGTCGTTTGACAGCAATTTAAGTTCGTTTTCGCTTTCGTTCCCCGCGAGCACTGCTATGCTGTGCCTATTGTGTCGGACAATGTTGGGATATTTGCCGAAATAGTAGTCGAAATGGCGTGCAGCATTATCGCTTCCCGTGGCAATGATGGCATCAAAATTTTTGAGAGGCTCGTCGGTAAGCGCAACCAAACTTGTAAATCGGGGATCAACATCGGTGAGCAACTCCACGAAAGCCTTGGTTAATCCGCCATCCTTAGAGGATAACTTTCCAAGGAATCTGTGACCTGAAATCAGAACGCAAATCAGGTCGTGCACACCTGCGTATGGAATATTTCCTGCTGTTACCACACCAATGGTTTTTGGTGTACAAGGCGAAAAGTAGTTTTTTGGATAGCCCGACACCCATTGGGTTAAAATATCTTGGCTAAGCCAATTCTGTGCAATGCTTAAGGCGGCGTTACTGCAAAAGTCGGGAGTAAACCAAGGATTTTCTAAGTGTGCAGTATTTATGCTTGCCCAAAAGGAGTTCATTTCTTTCGATTCCGAAGATATCCTGATCGCTTTGCCCAACCCTGCCAGGGCGCCAATACGTTCCTCTGTTGTCATGGCCAACATTTTAAGCAAAAGTACAAAAAATAATGCGTTGACTTTAGACCCATGATGTTTTGAGAAGTAAACCGTATTTATTCGCAACAATCCAATAAATCATCTACCTTTGATTCGAAAATTTTTTAGCCATGAAAGGATTTGCTCTATTTGCCGATAACGTGAGAATATCGTTTGGTGCCATCCGATCCAATGTACTTCGCACATCGCTTACCATTCTGATTATAGCCGTTGGGATTATGGCTCTGGTGGGCATTCTTACGGCCATCGATTCCATAAAGTCGAGCATTAATGATGAGTTTACCATGATGGGTGCCAATACTTTCAGCATTCAGAGCCGTGGCATGAACGTACAGGTTGGCGGGCGGCGTTACCGATCCCTCAACCATGCGCGTATTAGCTACCAACAGGCAAGGGATTTTGCAGAGCGTTTTGAGTTTCCATCCACCGTTTCCTATTCGGTTTGGGCCAGCGGAGCAAGCACAATAAAGTACAGGACGAAAAAAACCAATCCGAATATTGGGGTTAGGGGGGTAAGCCAGGGTTATTTCGAAACTGCAGGCCTGGAATTGGAGGAGGGCAGGGATTTTTCGGCCCACGAGCAGGAAAATGGATGGTTTGTTGCCATCATTGGGAAAGATGTAGTAAACCAGCTGTTCGAAAAAAATGAGGATCCGCTGGAGAGAATTATCAGCGTGGGCAGCACCAAGTATCGCGTGATAGGCGTTCTGAAATCGAAGGGAACAGGGTTTGGCGGAGGTCCCGACCGATCAGTACTGCTTCCCGTTCATAACGTGTCCACGCACTTTTCGCAACCCAATATGAACTACACAATAAACGTGAAGCCTTTAAATACTCAATTTTTGGAATATGCGGTTCAGGAGGCCGAAGGTGTTTTCCGTATAGTGCGAAATCTGAAAGCCATTGATCCTTCTGACTTCAATATCGAAAAAAGCGATTCGTTGGCCAAAATCTTGCTCGATAACATTAAGTACGTTACCATAGCGGCCACTTTAATTGGCATTATCACGCTACTAGGGGCTGCTGTTGGGCTTATGAACATTATGCTGGTGGCAGTTGCCGAACGCACCAGGGAAATCGGTACCCGCAAGGCCATCGGAGCTAAAGCGTCAACCATAAAGCAACAGTTCCTGTTTGAAGCCATTGCCATATGCCAGTTAGGAGGTGTTTTAGGCATAGTATTGGGTATTCTTATTGGCAATCTGGTTTCGTTTCTGACCAAAAGTGCTTTCGTTATTCCATGGTCATGGATCATGTTAAGCGTTGTAATTTGCTTTATTGTGGGACTTGCTTCGGGCTATATTCCTGCCGTTAAAGCTTCGCAACTCGACCCCATAGAGGCGTTGCGGTACGAATAGCAACCTGAAGTTTATCGTTTGATTGCGCCTTTTCTATTTAGCCCAAAAATGCAGGTAGGAGAGGGGAATGGTTTTCACTGAGCAATACTATCCCTATTAAGGTACTCTTTTGCAGGGCCTTTCAATGCCACTCCATATATTAAATTTTGACACTCCTCTTCAGCTATCATGCCTCTGGCTTGCATTTTCTCTGCAATAAAACGGAAGTAATCCTCTTTACCCGTTTTAAAATTCTCCAACGAATCGAAATTGGTGGTGTAGTTGTTGGGGTTAGGAATAATACTTGCCAAAAAAATGGCCTCATTCAGCTCCAATTTCATGGGATCCTTGTCGAAATAGAATTTCGATGCCTCGGCAATGCCATTGATGTTTGGTCCCCAATCAATTATGTTCAGGTAGATTTCAAGAATCCTGTCCTTTTCTACCAGCCGCTGGGTTTCGATTAACCACACGATAAGAGCCTCCTCCAACTTTCTTAACAACTGCTTATGGCGGTTTAAATAGAGGTTTTTCACTAATTGCATGGTGATTGTGCTTCCCCCCCGATACAGCCTGCGTTGCTTTATGTTGCGCGCCATGGCATACCGAAACCCGTCGGGATCGAAACCTTTGTGATAGTAGAAGCCACCATCCTCGGCTGTAATAACGGCATTTTTGAGATATGGTGATATTTGGCCGAGATTACGGTAATTTCGGTTTGCTGGTGCCAGTTTTATTTTTCTTGTAAGGCTGTCGGCAAGGTATGTCGTATAGGTAAAGGTATCGCACACCTCGCGGAAATCTACTTTCCCCAATGAAAGTATTCTAAATCCAATGGGTTTTAAATTTACCTGAAATCTCAGGCTGTCGGGCTGTGCAAGGTCTAAATCCAAAGAAAGGTCGAACTTGGTTTTGCCTTGCACTTTGATACCGTCGATATTGCTAAAAAGCCCTTTGGGGATGGATTCGAACAGGCTTGAAGCATCCTGCTCATCGGTGTGGATATCTACCTTAACCCTCGGCTTAAAACTGTTGGATAACAAGAGCTCTACGGGGATAATAATCTTATTAATAGCTATGTGTGAAGTGCTATCCAGCGAAAACTTCTCGGGGGTAATGATTGACCCGAAATTTATACCGGCGTACTTTACATCAATATACTCATTGGCAAGTTTATAATGATAGGTTCGAATTCCGAAAAGTTCAGCTAAACCTACAGTGTATATGCTATCGCGCAAAAGGGCTTGGTTTAGAAAGGAGAAGTGGATCGAATCGACGCGGAAATCCAAATGGGGAATCAGAACGTTGAAAGGTAAATCTACCTTTTTGCTGCCAATAGTCTTTACTTTGACGTTAATCCCTTTTCCGGAGCCGAATGCATGGCCATTGATCTCCACACGGCTCTCGATGCCATTTTTACAAACACTTAGCTGCGAGAATATCTCGCCACTGGAATTTGAAAAATTGTGGGATTCCACTTTAATCTCATTGTTCTCCTGAATAAAGCTCGCTGAGAGGTGGTTTATGGCGATCTTGGAGGATGCTAAAAACGGTACAACGCCAAAAAAACGATGTATATGCCTGATTGATAGTGGTTTCCCTACGTTGTTACCAACGTTTACTGCTTTTTCCTTTTCGCCGGCCGATGCTGCATTGTAATCTTCTGCACGATCGTTCTGATGGAGAGTAGGCGAGAGCTTAACTTCCAGCGAATCGATTTTTAAAATTGATGGCTTAATATTGAATGTCAGTAATCTCCATACGGGTATTTTTGCGTTTACCTGTGTGGCGTGAACGGAAAAAGAGCCGGTAGTCCGACTGGCAGTAAAAGATTCAAAGTAAAAATTATTAATCCCTATAATTCTCGGCGACTCGTATTCCACGTAAACATTATGACGAGCACTCAAACCATTGGCCACTCTGCTTAATATAAAGCGAAAGATGGGAGTGCGTAGGCTAAATACTATAGCTACCAAGGCAATAAGAATGGTTATAATGTATAGCAACTGCCAGTGTTTGTTTTTCGGAAACATGGCCTTACGGGATTAATGAATAGTAAAGGTACAATTTTTTGGAACCAAATGGGAGTTGCCAATAGCCAAATTGTAACACAATTTGCTTATGGGTAGATTCGTGAGGCAACCGGATACTTCAACCCTTCCATGCCCGAAAGTACGGCCTTAACAGAGCCAACCAGTATTTTGGCTTCCACCAGGATGGGAATTTTATTCATATCGTCGGTTACCCACACAAAAAGGTCTTCGCCTCCTTTGAAAATGGT
>JAKQEF010000090.1 GCA_029558675.1 Bacteroidota bacterium
TTATCGGGGATGGCCATTTTTTCAACCTTTCTCGCCATCGACTTTTTGTTTTCAACGCTGATTATCAACTCAACCATTGCCCTTGAAACGTATAAAATAATTAGCCTTTCCTACCATTCCATTTTAGGCTATTTTTCCATATCATTATGGGTTGCTGTAGGTATTCTCTTAATAGACAAATCGTTACACCTGCTGAAGCGAATACGGCGTTTCCTCCTTAATTGGCTGATACCGGTTTCGTGCCTCATTTCCATTTCTTTGTTCTTTCTTCTGGGGCTTACGCCTACTATTTACGGAATGGCTCTGTGCCTTGCCGTGATAATCTTCGTTCTTAAACAGCATGGGTTGAATACCATGCTCTCTGCACACCATATTTTTATTCTTGTATTCCTTTTTGCGGTGTACTCTGTGCTTCTGGTATCGGATTATGCCGACAGGAAGGATCGTGATATTCGCAAAGTGATTGCAGTAAATCTGAGTAACGAACGTGATCCCATAGCCGAAGTGCTTTTCCCTGCCATAACAAAAAAAATACACACCGATCCGGAGGTTAAGCGCTATTTAGAGAACATAGCACAGCACGAGTCAGACCTATATAATCACCTGAACGATCAGTACCTTGGCGGATATTTTAAAAAATACGATTTTCAGATAACTACCTGCTTTTCAACCTCGGATTTGATAATTGAAAAGACGGGCGAGGTAACCCGATGCTACGATTTTTTTGAGGAGATGATTAACGAGTATGGTTTGCGAATTCCGGGCACCAGTTTTTTCTATTTAAGTAACGAAAATGGCCGTATCAGCTACCTTGGAATACTGGAGTACGTGCTTGACGATGGAAACGAAATATGTATTTACCTAGAACTTGATACCAAGATAAGCAGCGATTTACTTGGATATCCCGAACTATTGCTCGAAGGGAAGCTGACCGAGAAATCGGCTTTGGACAACTACTCAACGGCCAAGTATAGTGGCAACCAACTGGTTGCCAAAACAGGCGATTACGACTACCCGCATGCCAACCCTTTTACAACCGATACCTTACACCGATACTCATTTGTTGATGCCAACGGGTATAACCACCTGGTTTACGAAACCGACAGCAATTTAACCATTGTTTTAAGCAGGCCAAAGGTAAACCTATTCGATATAACCGCTTCGTTTGCCTGGGTTCTAATCTTTTTCTACTTAACGCTAATCCTGCTACATGTAATCAGCGGCATCTCTTTTAAAAAGGGCTCTTTACTGCCAAGTTTGAGGTTCAGAATACAGAGAATTATGGTTCAGCTACTTACTCTTTCGCTGGTTATGATAGGAGTGGTTACCATTACCTATAACGTGAAGAGCTTCCAGAGGAAAAACCTCAATAACCTTATGGAAAAGTTGTCTTCAACCATGGTTGAAATTGAGAGCCAGTTGGTTAACGAAGATTTAGTTCATCCTGAATATACTGATTACATTACCTACTACCTTGTCCACCTTTCAAATGTTTTTTATTGCGATATCAATCTATATGATTCGTCAGGGCAGTTAATATCATCGTCCCGTCCAGAAATTTTTGAGCGAAAGCTCATGGGTTACATGATTAACCCGGTAGCCTGGAATGCCATAGCGCAAAAGGATCAGGCCAAATTCATTCACACCGAGCAAATCGGAAAAATGAAGTACCTGTCGGCGTACACACCTTTGGTAAACTATCGTAACGAAAGAATTGGATACCTCAACCTGCCATACTTTACCAGGCAAAGCGAATTTATCAACGAAGTTTTTTCGGTAATAGTTGCTTTAATTAATCTTTATGCACTATTAATCCTAATTGCCCTATCCATTGCACTTTTTGTTAGCAATCGCATTACACAACCCCTGCAACTTATCAGGGAAAAGCTGGGGAAAATAGATATTACCAAGCACAACGAGCCCATTCATTACGAGGGCAAAGACGAAGTTGGCCTTTTGGTTAATGAGTATAACAGGGTTATCATTGAGTTGACCGAAAGTGCCAAAATGCTTGCCCTCAGCCAAAGGCAAAGTGCCTGGCGTGAAATGGCCAAACAGGTTGCCCATGAGATAAAGAACCCCTTAACCCCGATAAAACTCAACCTTCAGTACATTGTAAAGGCTAAACAGGAAAACGATGCTGAATGGGAAACACTTTTCGACAATTTTGCTCAAATCCTGGTTGAGCAAATCAATGTCCTCAGTACCATCGCCACTGAATTTTCTAATTTTGCCAAAATGCCGACAGGTGTTTTTCAGGATGTTAACCTTAAAAGGATTCTTGAAGATGCCATTAATCTCTTTGCCGGGTATCCCGGCATTACCTTAAAGCAAAACCTTGAGGGGTTGGAAGGGGTCACGGTATTTTCCGATAAAGATCAGCTAAGCCGTGTTTTTGTCAACCTTATAAAAAATGCCGTACAGGCCATTGAGCGAAATAAGGAAGGGTTGATTGAAGTGACGTTTGAGAGAGCCGAATCGCATGTAACCATTAGCATTGAGGATAATGGTTGCGGTATTTCTCCCGAATCGGGAACCAAGATGTTCAGCCCAAATTTTACAACCAAATCGGGGGGGATGGGGCTTGGCCTTGCCATGAGCAAAGAAATAGTTGAGACCCTTGACGGTAAGATTTGGTTTGAAACAGCCGAAGGAGTTGGGACAAGATTCTTTGTTAAGCTCAAAAAATCAAATATATAATTAAGAAAGCCAGTAAAGGTTACGGGCAATCTGATAACCTAAGGGGTTTGATCCTTATTCGCTTCCTGCTCTAACTTCTTTTCCTGTTCGAGTAATCGTTGCTGTTCAGCAATTTTTGCCTGTTCTAGGTTTTTTTCCGCCTCTTTTAACCTCTCTTCGGCTTCTTTCACTTTTGCCTTGGCCTTTTTGAGGTTCTCTTTTCCTTTTTGAATAGTCTTTTTGCCTGTATCGTACTGCTTAATGGAGTTTTTATAGCTATTGTTCCATTCTTTTACCGCCTCCTTATTTTGGTTTTCAATCCTTTTCAAATCCTCTTTAGCCTGCTTGGCCTCTTCAGGATCCTTCGATCTCAGCTGTTTATCGAGGGTTTTCTGGGCGTTGAAATGTTCACGTTCAATTGTCTTTTTCTGTTGTGCCAATACCTTTAACTCATTCTCTGCCTCGGATACCATGGATTCCCCTGCAGAGACAATACTATCTGCCGAAGAGATGAGTTTTTCTGCAGCCTCTACCTTTTGTTTGGCTATCGCTACTTTCTCCTGATGTTTCGCTATTTTATCTTCCTGCCCAAAGCAAATAGTGGTTATTATCGACAGGGCAAACATTATCGTTGTCCTATAAAGTATCTTCATTGCACATGCTATTGGTGAAACATTATTCTATTCAGCTATAAAAATACGAAATAGTGTGTTTGGATTCCAGTGATCGCAGATTCTTTTAAAGAAAAAAGGGAGGAGATATGCCTCCTCCCCTGAAACTGTGATGATTAATGGTCGTATTTTAACGTTTAACAAACACAAAGTCGCCACCTTCGTCCCCGGTTCCTTTAATATCGCCATACATGGGGACAGTAGGGCTGCTGTTCATAACCGCCGTTTTAAAACTGCTGAACAGCTCCTCGGCGGGTAAATAATCTTGAGTATTTTCCTCCAGGCGTTGTACAAGCAGTCTGAGGAACACACTTTCGTCGGGCACTTCGGTGAGCGACCCGCTGGTCATAGCCTTGCGACTTTTCTTGTCATAGACTTTATTCAGTTGATCAGTTGCATCGGCAAAAGCTTTACGGGTTTTAAAAATCCCGCCGCCGAAGCAGGCGTCGGTTATGAGCAGGGTATGCTTGCTTTTAATAGCTGCAACATAATCCCTTAATTGACTGTTTGCTAGCCAGTTGCCTGTGCTTTGAGCCGAGGCATCGGCAGGGAGCCAGTAGCCAAACTCAGTTTCCGGATCGTAGTATCCGTGACCGGCATAAAATATCAGCAGGTTGTCGTCTTTGGTAACCCTTCGGGTTAACTTATCCAACTCGTCAATCAGCTGGCTACGCGTTGGGTTTTTAAGGAATACCACGTCCCTCGAGTCGAACACATACCTGTCCACCAATACTTTACCCAGTTTAACGGCATCGCGTATGGGATTTTCAAGGCTGGCTATGCTGGGATCGGGGTATTCATTCACACCCACAATTAAAGCATAATATTTGGGTGCCTTAGGCGCATCGAAAATGAGATCGAGCTCTTCTGTGTCGGAAGATACTTTTTGCCCGGGTGCATCCTTGCAATGGATGATAAACCTACGCTCAGTACTGTTTTCAAATATATCCATCGCGCGGATAATGATATCATTACGCCCCATTTTGAGCACAACAACCGATTCGAAAGTGCCGTCGGGTTTAAGGGTTGCCGTTTTCCCATTGACAACCACTTCGTATATTCCGCTTTCGTCACTGGCAGTACCCTTGACAAACAGGTTATCCTCCGTTACGGTCAGCTCATTCACATCGCCTACCGAGCGTAAGCGCCTGTCGTCCAGCCCGCCTGCCGATGACTGTGCATAGGGCCTGCCCCTTGTGGCTTCATTACCTATAAGGGTTACCCCTTCGGGAACCAGTACCGTAATCATTGGCGGTTTTAAGTCTTTTTTAACCTCGGCTGGCTTTGGCTTTTGGATATTCAACTTGGCGGCAATGGTCGATTCAAACCGTTTGGTCACGGTTGTAGTCATCGAGGTGGTTGGCTTGTCGGATATGGGGAAATCACGGAATTGCAGAGTGCTAATCTCCAAGTTATCCAGCCCAAATCGCGATATGGTTAACAGTTCGGCGCCAATGCTAAGCCGCATTACCCTATCAACATCGGCGGGAATTTGGTCGAAAGTAAAAGTGGCCTGAACGGTTTCGCCTTTTTTAATGGCCATTTGTGGTGTAGAGTAACGCTGGCTTCCAACCACTTCACCCAATTTGCCTCGCTGTGCATCGTAGTTACGCTTATTGAAATCGGTGATGGTGATTAACCCGTTAATCAGTTTCAGATCACGTGGTTCGCCATTGTTGGTAATGCTCAGAATCAGTTCAACCTGATTATTACTTGCCCTGTGCAGGCTCACCAATTTGAAGATTACGTTGCTGAAATCATCTTCCAATGGCTGGGTACTTTGCGTATTGCCGGTAAGTTTGAAAATAACATCCCCCTGAAGGGCGGGAACATCTTTCAATACATCCCAAATGATAACCTGATACTTCCCTCCGGTAATACTCTTTCCAACGTTTCCGGTAACCGATTTCATGGGTAGAAATGACTTCCCACCATCCACCGAGTAGGTGGGGGTAACGTTGAAAAGTTGTCCGAGACGTTCGCCTACAATTGAGTATTCAATGTTTGCCTTTTCGCCCAGCTGCTTTAGGTTTAACTCCTTAAATTCCTGCGAAATGACATTGGTTGTGTTAAATAAGAGAACTGCAAGTGATAATACTGCAAACTTTTTAAGTGTTCTCATCGCTAAATATTTTTAGTAAGGTTGATTTTTATACAATTATTATCTCAATATATTTCCTGAATGTTGATGTCAAAATCGAAATCTTCCTCTCCAAATTCAATGCCATTAATAAAAATTTTTGCAGTTTTTATGGCCACCTCCCTTGTAAGGTTCGATATCTGTTCATCGTACATTTCGCCTAAATTCTTTATTTTTCTCGATGATTGTTCTGTTGAAAGGGTGAGGTATCTCAGAAAATTTTGGGTGTAAATGCTCCATAACCCATTGTAACTTGTCAAAGGGTGAGTGTTTGGAGCCCATGAGGGATTAGAATACCTATATATATGCAATGGGTATTCTACCTTTTTGCCCGAAAACTCGGAAATAACCAAAAAACGGTTACCCTTCTCCCTGTAGGTAAATTGTGAAGTTGTCAGCGGCTGTTTAGGTGACTTTAATGCTGCAAGCATTTCGTATTCTGCCTGAGGCTCAAAAGCATCTCCAATCTGTGCCTCGATGTATAATACTGTGCCTGTGGCTGTCATCATGGGAGCATTATCTTGAACTTTCTGAAGAGGATTGGCATACTGGAGCAGAATAATGGCCTCATTGTAGCGGGTAAAATGCTTATGAACAATGGTATAATTTAAACTGTCAATGCTGCCAAGGGCAGATATTTTAAAATAGGTATCGAAACGTTGTCGGGTGCCCAGGTAGTTGTAATCATCACTTTCGATGGTATAAACATCTCTAAAATACTGTATTTGACACTTATTCTGAAGCATTGCCATAGCCTTGGCCCTATGAAGGGCCTGCAAATTGGCCTCCTCGGGCGTTTGGTCGGGGTCGGAAATGCCAATGGCATATAGATAGTCCGCAGATGATCGGGGCGGTGAGAAAAACCACGCGGGCAGCGTATCGGGGTAGTAGCTCAGCTTCGATACATTTTTAAAACTGCCCAACTGAATATTGTGCGCTTTCCCCTCGGTCTCTTTTATGAATATTTTCTCAAAATCTTTTTGCGACTGGGCATCGGCGTAATGGGAAAAGAGGAAGGTAAAAATTGCGAGAAATATGAACCTTAGGTATTTGTATGTATTCATAATCAATAAGTTGTTTTCAATTAACCTATTAGTAAAGGTAAAACATTTTCCTTAGAAAGATGGTAAGGAATAGCATTATTCTGCATGGCATCATCAACACTGATGCCATACTGAAAAAACGTCCAACAAGTTATAGTACGCCGATTAACCCTAAATATATAAGGTTATTCTATATGGTTTGCAGGCTAATCGCTTCTATTTCTCGGTCAACCTTTTTGATAAGTCCTTGGAGCACATTGCCGGGACCCAATTCTGTAAAGCTGCTTGCTCCATCGGCAAGCATATTCATCATAATTTGGGTCCATCGTACCGGTGAGGTAAGCTGCGAAATCAGATTGTGCTTAATTTCTTCGGGGTTAGTATGCGGCTTGGCATCAACGTTCTGGTATATGGGGCATAGCGGTGCTACAAACGGAGTCCCCTCGATGGCTTTGGCCAACTCAACCCGTGCGGGTTCCATTAAAGGGCTATGGAAGGCTCCGCCAACCTTAAGCGGGAGCGCTCTTTTGGCTCCGGCCTCTTTCAATTTTTCGCATGCCAGCTCAATTCCCCTGTTTGAACCGGAGATAACCAGTTGGCCCGGACTATTGTAATTGGCAGGGACAACCACATCGTCAATGGATGCACAAACCTTTTCCACCACTTCATCATCGAGGCCAAGAATGGCAGCCATGGTGGAAGGCTCTTTTTCGCATGCTTTTTGCATGGCAGCGGCTCGCTTCGAAACCAAAACCAGACCATCCTCAAACGAGAGAGTGCCATTGGCCACCAAGGCCGAAAATTCGCCAAGGGAGTGTCCGGCAACCATTTGAGGTTTAAAATCGTTCCCTAATACTTTAGCCAGGATAACTGAGTGTAAAAAGATGGCAGGCTGTGTAACCCTTGTTTGCCTTAAATCCTCATCCGTTCCGTGAAACATTAAGTCGGTTATTGAAAAACCCAATATTTCGTTAGCCTTGTCGAAAAGGCTTTGTGCAATGGGCGATTTATCATACAGGTCTTTGCCCATGCCAACAAACTGCGCTCCCTGACCGGGAAAAACGAATGCTTTCATCTAATAATCGATTTAGTTTAGTGCACAAAAATATTAATTTTTAACCACGGCATGCAATTAAACGAACATTTAATTGCAAATGTCGGCAATGGCATGTAGAGCTACCATACGGGATTAATCAGGCCTTTTCCCCTAACCAGATTGTATATGGTTAGGAGAATGTACGATACTGCAAAATTGAGGCCTGATATGATGGTGGCAAAGGCAAACAGTGCACCAAAGGTCCCGAGGAACCTGTTGATGCTCATGGAGTAGTGCTCTAATTTTACGTAGTTCCACCAGCTTCCGAAATGTGCACTTAATCCGATTGCTTCAACCCCAAGAATAATTAGGTTAACGACTAGAAAAAGAAGAATGAGGGCCAGCAAGCCGCCTCCAGCTCCTTTAATGTCGGCCGGACTTAGCTGCATGTGCGACGATATTGAAATGGCCAGGTACAAAAAAATCCAGAAACGGAAATTAGAAAAGTTTTCAGCCCTCAGCAAGTTTCCCAAGGTAGTTTTTGCAGCTCCCAAAAGGGTAATAAAAAAACCGCCAATGTCACTTCGTACCTCTCTAATAAAAGCAGAACCCTCGACCTTAACGCCCGAGAATATGGCGCTCGAATTGGGCATCAGGTAGTACATTATGGTATAAAGCACTAAGGCCCCAAAAATGATTGGGCCTGCCCCAATGAAAAAGTTTCCTATTTTTTGGTAGGTACTATTGGGGTTGTAGGAGTGATTAACATACCCTAATGTTCTATCCTCGGCATTGGGGCTATAGAGTTTAACCCCGGTAACTTTGTGCCAAAAGAGCAGACAGAAAATGAGATGCCCCAGCTCATGTACAGGAGTACCAATCCAACCTGTAACAATGATATCCAGTTTTTGTCCAACCGATTTAACGTAGGTTATCCTTGTTAACCTTGCAAAAATGTAAAGCAGGAACCCAAAAACGAAAAGTAGCCCCAGCAGCCAAACCAGTTGACTTAAAGTTGTAATGACAACCTGTTTTAAAAAATCTAATAACCCATTGATTGTTCCCATGTTGACTGTTTTTTATTGGTATAATGGAACCCCTAATGCTATGAGCATTGTGGTTAGATTAAATGAAAAAAACCGGACCAAGTTACGATATTTTAAGGAAATGATTTTGACAAAATGCCATTATATGATGATGAATAATTTGATGGAAGGCGAAGATTTAAACTAATTTTGAGGGCAGACAACAGGAGGCTTCGATATAAATAACAGAATACAATCTTACGCTTTTCAAAAGATTTAAATTGTTAGCAAGTTGCCCATGCAAAGCATTTGGTTATAAGTTCTTACAAAATATTTGGCCTTATGAAAAAAATCTTACTACTGGCAGCATTGCTATTTTTTGTCAATACGCTTTCGGCACAGCTATTTAAAATTGTAGGACACGAGATAGGTTTTGCTTACCTTGGTCCAAAGGTAGGCTCTACTTTTTCTAAAATTACCAATACGGATAATTCCAAGGTAAGGACAGGCTTTCAGATTGGTGCAGTTAGCGAGATTGGCCTGACCCGCTCGCTATCGGTGGAGTCCGAGATTACTTTTATCTCCAAGGGAGTGGCTACCGATTTGTACACAACAAGGGTTAACTACCTTAGCATTCCGTTGTTGGCCAAACTTTCGTTCAGGGCTTTGGGCCTGTCGCGGGTTTACGCAACGGGTGGAACATACAATAACATACGCACCAATGCCAAGGTTGTTTACGATCAGCAGGGCCAGAGTTTTGATGAAACGCATCACTATAAAACTTTTGACTGGGGTTTGGCTCTTGGTGCGGGCGCAGCCTACGATACGAAGTACGGTCTCCTTTGCCTCGATTTAAGATATGACCTTGGGATTGTGGATATAGCAAGGGAAAACACCACCAGTCAGCGCTTTACAAACCGCACTCTGGGCGCAGTGCTGACTTTTAAGTACGATGCAGTTGACCTTTTCATAAGGATGCGCAAGAAACAGGCTGACGATAATTAAAGGCAACACCACTCAGCACGTTAACCGTGGGCATTCCGGATGGCCTTAAGCCTATCACGATATTATTCAGGTTTTTTATTCCGCACGTTTATACTTAGTGCAGAATATCAGCAGGATGGAAAAAATTCAGCAAGGTAAACGGTAGGATATAAGGTATTGAACTATCTTTACCTGATTATTGCGTTTAACGATATGCTGCTACTTGTTTCGGCAACACAAAGAGAGGTTATGCCTTTGCTCCAGAGGGAAAAGGTGCCCACAGGCAAAGTGATACCAATATCCATAGGAAACCGTAGTGATGTGTCCTTGCTGATTAGCGGCGTTGGTTCGGTACCCACAACCTTTCACTTGCAAGCGGAACTTACAAAGAGAAAGTACTCTGCCGTGGTTAGCCTGGGCATAGCCGGAAGCTATTCGCCTTTCCTTACTATTGGCGATGTTGTGGTGGTACGCAGCGAGGTCTTTGCCGACTACGGTATCGATGATAATGGTCAGTTCCATACTCTATTTCATCATGGATTGGCTGACCCAAACCATTATCCCTTTGAAGATGGCGTGATTCAATGGAAATTCAGCATTTTTTTTCCCATGGATAATCAACTGCTAAACGTAAAAGGGGTTACTGTATCAACAGCCACAGGTTCGGAGAGTACGAAAAACAGAATCGAAAGGCAATTCTCGCCTGATATCGAAACCATGGAGGGGGCTGCGGTGTTCTATACGTGCAGAATGATGAATGTTCCGTTCGTTTGCCTCAGGGGAATATCCAACAGGGTTGAACCGCGCAATGCTTTCGGATGGAATATTCCCCTGGCGGTTGATAATGTTTGCCGTGAGGCAGAAAAAGTAATTTTACAGTTGCCATGAAGTATAGTTTAGCCTTCTCCACCTGCCCCAATGATACGTTCATATTCGATGCCATTGTTAATGGTCGGATTGCTATTGGCAATTGGTTGTTCGAAGTTCATCTGGCCGATATTCAGGAACTTAACCAATTGGCTTTGCGCTCCGAAGTGGATGTGATAAAAATTAGCTTTGCTCTTTATCCCCTTATCTCCAATAAGTACCAGTTGCTTACAGCCGGTGCTGCGCTTGGGAAAGGGGTGGGGCCATTGATTATTTCCAAACGCAAAATTTACCCCGACGAGGTACCCCATGTCCGCATTGCCATTCCCGGCGAGCATACCACTGCAAACATGCTGCTCACGCTGGCTCATCCTGCTGCTTCGCAAAAGTATCCATACCTTTTTTCCTCCATTGAGGATGCCATTCTTGGCAACGAGGTGGATGCTGGGGTTATTATCCATGAGAACCGCTTCACTTACCGGAAAAAGGGATTGAAAAAGATACAGGACCTTGGCGATTACTGGGAAAAGTTAACCGGCATGCCTATACCTTTGGGCGGAATTGCCATTAGAAGGGATTTGCCTAAGGACACCAAATCAATGGTAAATGTTTTGGTGCGTAGGAGTGTAGAGTTTGCTCTGGCGAACCCCAATGCTTCCGGCGGTTATGTTCGCTCCAACGCGCAGACCATGGAACCTGAGGTTATGAAAAATCACATAGCATTGTATGTCAATAGCTTTACTCTTGATGTAGGTGAAGTTGGCATAAATGCTATTAATACGCTATTCGATAGGTGTATTGATATAGGATATTGCCAAACAGCTGATATTGTTCAACCAATTTTTGTTGAATAATCGACAGGGTTCCCCCTTCGATTTATTGTTGCTTTTTTATATATTCGCAATCATTTTGATAAAAATGCCTTTTTATTTGATTAAAAAATCGTTAGAATATTGCCTATAAAACAAAATCATTTCAATTTTGTAGTACAATGTTTTAAGTTTTAAGTTGTTTCTATGCCATGATTAACTCGAAAGAGAAAAACAACCATTTGAAAAAGCCATTTATCGGTAGGAGCAGGGTGTTGCTTGAGAGAATAGACTCGCTTGATCAAAAATGGTGCGTTGAATTTTGGGACAACAGGTATTTCTTTCTTGGCATTGAGATTTTTGCTACTAAAAGTGAAGTGGTGAAGAAAAAATGTTAAATCTTTAAATAAGCCACTCGTTTTACATCCTGTTCTTATTCAGGCAATTACATTATCTTTTTCATCCCCTGTATTAATTCTCTTTTTCAATTTAAACTTGTTTTGAACCTTTTGCCAAGTTCAATGTTTCATATTTAGAATGATTCTAAATTAATAACAAAAAAACATAAAACTATGGCATTCGAACTACCACAATTACCATACAGTTACAATGCGCTGGAACCGCATATCGATAGTTTAACCATGGAGATTCACCACACGAAACACCATGGTGCATACACCAACAACCTGAATAAGGCCATTGAGGGCACCGAGTTGGATAAGATGCCCATTGACGAAATACTGAGAAATGTTTCCAAACATTCGCCTGCCGTGAGGAATAATGGCGGAGGGTACTACAACCATAATCTTTTCTGGAGCATTATGTCGCCCAACGGTGGCGGTAAGCCTTCCGGCGAGTTGGCCAAGGCCATCGACAAGCAGTTTGGCTCTTTCGAGGCGTTTAAGGAGAAGTTTTCCAGCACAGCGGCTACCCGCTTTGGGTCGGGCTGGGCCTGGCTTATCGATAAACAAGGCGAACTGGTTGTGTTCTCCACGCCCAATCAGGACAATCCGATTATGGATTTGGCGGAGATAAAGGGATACCCCCTGCTGGCTCTTGATGTCTGGGAGCATGCCTATTATTTGAAATATCAAAATCGACGCCCCGACTACATCAACAGCTTTTGGCATGTGGTGAATTGGGCTGAAGTTGAGAGAAGATTCAATCTACTATAATCTTGTACTGTTAATAGTTTTTTTTGGTTTGGTTTATGTTTTAGGGTGATCCGGGGTAAGGGGCAGCTGCTCTTTACTCCGGATTTTTTTACTGTTTTCCCCCATCCGCACACGAAAAACATTGCTGTTGAAAAGGCACAGCGGTATATTGCCATCGGACCGGAATATGTTGCCCTGGTCTGTAATCAGTGGATAAAGGGAGGGTTCCCCTCGTAGGTTGCCTTTAAACACAAGGCATCAATGCAGCAAACCGGTGGTGATTCCCTGTTGACAGACGATGGCATAAATTTGTATCATTGTTTTGAATTAACCATAGAATGAGATTGACAGGGAGGAAACCCCTGAACATGAAAATATGGGAGCGCCACCTAAGAAGCGCTAATTCTTTCTACCTTTGCAGGCAAATATTGAATATTCATGGCACACAAATCGGGGTTTGTAAATATTATCGGCAATCCCAACACGGGAAAATCAACGTTGATGAATGCTTTGGTGGGGGAGAGACTTTCCATTATCACCAGCAAGGCACAAACTACCCGCCACAGGATTATGGGCATAGTCAATGGTCCGGATTTTCAGATAGTTTACTCCGACACGCCCGGCGTACTGAAGCCCAATTACAAGCTGCAGGAATCGATGATGCGGTTTGTAACAACAGCTTTGGACGATGCCGATGTAATCTTGTATGTTACCGATACGGTAGAAACTCCCACCAAGCACGAAGAGTTTCTGGACAAATTACGTCGTCAGACAGTGCCAATAGTGCTGGTAATCAATAAAATCGACCTAGCATACCAGCAAAGCGTGGAGCAACAGGTTGAGCAATGGAAGGAATTACTGCCGAAGGCAGTAATAATACCTGCCTCGGCACTGCATAAGTTTAATATTGACGCCATACTGGCGCAGCTGTTGAAATTCCTTCCGGAGTCCCCTGCCTACTTTCCCAAAGATACTCTGACCGATAGAACCTTACGGTTTTTCGCCTCGGAGATTATCCGCGAAAAAATTTTAACCACATACCAGAAAGAGATACCCTATTCAGTGGAAGTGGCCATTGAGGAGTATATCGAGGGTCCTAAACTGGACAGGATAAGGGCCATAATTTTCGTTGAAAGGGACTCGCAGAAAGGCATTATCATTGGCCATCAGGGCAAAATGTTAAAAAGGGTGGGAACCGATGCCAGAGTTGACATTGAGTCATTTGTTGGAAAAAAGGTCTTTCTGGAGCTTTTCGTCAAGGTTGACCCCAATTGGCGTGATAATGAATTGAAATTAAGAAGATTTGGCTATAATCAGTAATTAATATAACCTAAATGAGCAATATAGTAGCCATTGTAGGCCGCCCCAATGTGGGAAAATCAACCCTGTTCAACAGGCTTATCGGGCAACGCAAGGCCATTGTCGATGAAACTGCGGGTGTTACCCGCGACCGTATCTATGGCCAGTCCGACTGGAACGGTATTGAGTTTTCGGTAATCGACACCGGGGGCTATGTGTTGAATTCCGACGATATATTTGAGGAAGAGATACGCAAGCAGGTAATCATAGCCATAGAGGAAGCGGATGTGATTCTTTTTGTTGTCGATGTTACTTCAGGAATAACCGATATGGACAGCGAGGTGGCACATATCCTGCGGAAAAGCAACAAACGAGTGCTGCTGGTGGTGAATAAGGTGGACAATGCCACGCGATACCACGATTCGTTTGAATTTTTCAACCTTGGGCTTGGAGAGCCCTGGTGTATTTCTTCCATCAACGGGAGTGGCACGGGCGATCTTTTGGACGAATTGGTTAAGCCTTTCGAAAAAGTAACGCAGGAAGAGGACTCACCGGATGTCCCAAGAATATCCATTGTGGGAAGACCCAACGTGGGTAAATCATCGCTAATAAACGCTTTTATCGGCGAAGAGCGAAACATTGTTACCCCTATTGCAGGAACAACGCGTGATGCGGTGCATACACGTTACAACAAATTTGGGCACGACTTTTTTCTAATCGATACGGCAGGGCTAAGAAAAAAATCGAAAGTGAGTGAAGATCTGGAGTTTTATTCTGTCTTGCGTTCAATACGTGCCATTGAGAATTCCGATGTTTGTGTTCTGATTATCGATGCCACTCAGGGTTTCGAGGCTCAGGACATGAGCATCTTTCAACTGATTATCCGCAACAGGAAAGGTGTGGTTCTGGTGGTCAACAAGTGGGATTTGGTGGAGAAAGGCAATAAAACCGTGGCCGAATATACCGGCGCAATACAGCAACGGATTGCCCCTTTTAAGGATGTGCCCATTGTGTTTGCCTCGGCACTTACAAAACAAAGGATTTTCAAAGTCATTGAAGAGGCTGCTCAGGTTTTTGAGAACAGGAAGCAGCGAATACCTACTTCCAAACTCAACGAGGTGGTTCTGGAAGCCGTTGAGGCTTATCCTCCCCCTGCACACAAAGGGAAATATGTGAGAATTAAGTATGCCACGCAGCTGCCCACCCATAGCCCTTCCTTTGCGCTGTTCTGCAATCTCCCGCAATACGTTAAGGAACCATACAAAAGGTATATTGAGAATAAACTGCGCGAGAATTTTAACTTTTCCGGGGTACCTATCCAGCTATTTTTTAGGCAGAAGTAAAAGAAACCATTTTTATTTTATGTTCATTTTTATTACTTTTACCTATTCTTAATTATTCATTAAAAAGTTTTTAAAACATGAAAAAGTATCACCTAATCCCGTTGCTACTCCTTGTTGGCATCTTCTTATTTGGCTGCGGCTCGAAGGAAAAAAAGGTTGAAACCTCAACGTTTCAGCCCATGGAGGTTCAAATACCCGATGCGCTGAAGGATAACCCCGAGGCCGTTGAGTACATAGAAAATATGTCAAAAGCTGTCGATGCATACGCCATGGCATTGGACAAACTGGCTGCCGAAATCCAAAAAATGGGTATTAAGGAGGGGGCCGAACTTTCAACCTTTCAAAAAATCAAGTTGATTCAGGTTGCTGCCACCCATTTTCAAGAGATTGGCACAACAGCCCAACCTCTTTTCACCCAATTGGAGGAAGCCGAAAATATGAAAAAAGATTTTTCTGATGATCAACTTTTGGCTTTTTCAAGCGTTATGGATCGTTTTCAGGCCAGAATGCAGGAGTTGGAGAAGAAGTATGAGAAGTTGAGCAACATTGCCGAACAGGACGCGGGGCAATAGGTCAAGACCATTAAACAAAAAAGCAAGGCACTCAAAGGCCTTGCTTTTTTGTTTACAATATCTGTTAACTAATCAAACCTGTTCATCTTAAGCATATTCACCTCTTTTTGGTTGAGAAAACGCCATTTACCACGGGGTAAATTCTTTTTGGTCAGTCCGGCATAGTACACCCTGTCGAGCTTCTGGACTTTATAATCAATCTTTTCGAAGATTCTTCTAACTATTCTGTTCTGCCCACTGTGAATTTCTATGCCAATCAGGGATGCATCCCGAGGGTCGATATACTCTATGGCATCGGGTTTTATCATATCCCCGTCAATCTCCACACCATCGGCAATCAGTTTCATATCCTCGGGTTTTAGCGGCTTATCGAGTCCAACTTCGTAAACCTTTTTCTTCATAAAGCTTGGATGGGTAAGCCGTTTGGTAAGCTCGCCATCGTTGGTTAAGAGCAGCAAACCGGTGCTGTTCCTGTCCAATCTGCCAACAGGGTAAACCCTTTGCGGGCATGCTCCCTCTATGAGTTCCATAACCGTGCGTTTGGCGTTGGGATCATCCACGGTGGTGATGTAATCTTTGGGCTTATTTAGCAGTATGTACACCTTACCCTCGGGATCCAACTCCTTGCCTTTAAAACGGACTTCATCGGTTAGTCTAACCTTTGTGCCCAGTTCGGTGAAGGTAACATTATTCACGGTGATATATCCCTTTTCAATATATTCGTCCGCTTCGCGGCGACTGCACAAACCGGAGTTGGCAATGTACTTGTTGAGCCGGATGAGCCCATCCTTATCGGTTTGCAAATCCGCCTCTATTCTTGGGGGCTTTTCAGCACTTCTCCCGCTCTGCTTATATTGCCGGGGGCCTTTCTCATATCTCGGAGTTGAGAAATCATCCCCATACTTCTCCCTACGGCCAAAGCCCTTGCGATCATCCGATTTACTACCGGGTCGGGCAGTACCCCTCCCATGCGGTTTATCATACGATTCCCTGCTTCTTCCATACCGTTCATCGGAATCTGCATAAGCAGTTTTCCTCCCTCTCTTTTCACCATAGGGTGTTTGGTAATTCTCTTTGTGGCCTGCCCTTGAACGCGATGGGCTACGATCGTCATCAAACTTTTTGTCGCCCAACCTCTTTCCCTTGCGAAAGCCTTCGCTTTCACCTGCTGATCGTTTTATTCCGCTTTTGCCAAACCCTGTTTCTTTTTTATACCGGGGTTTGCTTGCACTCGAATCGGAGTCTGCCCTCTTTGACATACGTGCCGAAGGCCGCTCCCGCGGTGTTTCTTCGGAAAAAGGCTGCTCCTCGCTTCTTGAACCGGGTTCCCAACCGGATAGCTTTATGGTTCGGGGACGGTAAACCCTTGCGGGCTCTTCACTTTTTTCGGATCTACTCCTCCTCACGGGTTTCTTTCCGAAATCTTTCTTTTCTTTCAATTTCTGAACTTTTTTTAATGCCAGCCTTCCATTGCGATAGGGTGGCCAATTGATTAATAATAAGTATTTAAAAAATGGGGTTGCAAAGATAGCTTAAATAAATGTGAGAACTATACCATTTGTTCTTTAAAATGCTACATCGAAAAAAATAAACATCGGGGGAGATCCTTGGTTATCAATAATAATACACTTCTTCTCAGGATTGCTGTTCTTTTGGTTTGGCAGTTTCAGCATCCCGTTCCGGGGCTTCGTCCTCAGCAATCTGTTTTTTTACTTCACCGGCTACCTTTCTTATGTCTCTTATTCCTTTCCCTAAAAACCGAGCCATCTCGGGAATATTCTTCGACCCGAACAGTAAAAAGAATATTGCGACGATGAAAATAATTTCAGAAAAACCAATGAATGCAGGCATTATTTTAATTTCAGTCGGGTTAAAAACACATAATCCTGCAACCGGATTGCAGGATTATGTGCTAAATGGGGCAATGCATTGCCTTGTTTATTTTGCTGCTTTAAGCAATCTTTTTTTCTGGAGGTCGTATGCAATCGGCGATGCGATGAACAACGAAGAATAGGTACCAAAAATAATACCGATTATCAGCCCGAATATGAACCCCCGGATGCTATCGCCCCCGAATAAGAAAATGGGGATAAGCACCACCAGAGTACTGAAAGATGTTGAGAATGTTCGGCTTAACGTGTCATTCAGCGCACTATTGATGATCTCAACCCTGTCGCGCTTGGGATAAAGCTTAATGTACTCGCGTGCACGGTCGAAAATAACCACGGTGTCGTTTATGGAATACCCAATGATGGTAAGGATTGCGGCTATAAATGCCTGGTCAACCTCCAGTCCAAAGGGTAATCTATTGTAGAAAACAGAAAACATCCCAACGATTACCAGGGCATCATGGAATAGAGCAATAACCGCACCTGTCCCGTAGCTCCAGTTTTTAAACCTTACAAGGATGTAAAGGAAAATGGCTAACAGTGCGAAGAAAACGGCTATGAAGGCCTCGCGGCGAAGGTCGATGGCAATGGTTGGCCCAACCTTTACACTGCTTTGTTTATAAACATCTTTGAAAGTTTCGAGGGAAGTATCCGTGGGCAAGAATGATGCAGATCCTACATAGATTAGCGAATCAACCTCATTATCAATACTCTCATCGTCCTCGTTGATCTTGTACTTGGTGGTAATCTTCACCTGATTCTGCGATCCAAAGGTTTTCACCTCCGGACTTTCGCCTAACATAACCCTTAAATCCGAAGCCAGATCAGCCGTAGAAACATTCTGATCGAACCTTACCACATACGAACGGCCCCCTGTGAAATCGATACCGGGATTTAGCCCCCTGATACCCAAAGAAAGCAGGGTAATGATGATAATGGCTGACGAAAAAATGTATGCAAATTTTCTACTGCCAATGAAGTTGATCTTTGTATTTTGAAAAGCCTGCTCGCTGAATTTGGTCCAGAAGGTGAGAGTGTACTTTCGGTCAACCATGAATTGAATAATCAGGCGCGAGATGAATATTGCGCTAAAGAGCGATGTGAGAATACCAATCACAAGGGTTGTGGCAAACCCGCGGATGGGGCCTGAGCCGAACATGTAGAGTACAATCCCTGTGAGCAGCGTGGTAACGTTTCCATCGATGATGGCCGAATAGGCATTTTTGAAACCATCAGAAATAGCCATGTTCAAACCTTTTCCGGCCCTGTGCTCCTCACGAATACGCTCGAAGATAAGCACGTTGGCGTCAATAGCCATACCCATGGTTAGCACAATACCGGCTATACCCGGAAGGGTAAGGGTGGCCTGGAAGGAGGCCAGTACCCCGAAGATGAAAAACAGGTTGGCCATCAGGGCTACGTCGGCAATCACACCGCCCCTACGGCTGTAGTAGAATATCATGTAAAGCATTACAATGATCAAGCTGAAAGCGAACGATCTCATCCCGGAATCAATGGATTCCTGGCCTAATGAGGGCCCCACAATCTCCTCCTGAATAATGCGTGCAGGTGCGGGAAGTTTTCCTGATTTGAGCACGTTGGCAAGGTCTTTCGCCTCGTTAATGGTAAAATCCCCGGTGATGGATGAACGTCCTCCTTTGATTTCCTGATTAACCCTTGGATATGAATAAACCAGCTCATCGAGAACAATGGCTATGGATTTACCCACGTTGTCGGCTGTTAATCTGGCCCAAATTTTTGCACCTTCGGCATTCATGGCCATGGTTACTTCGGCAGATCCGGAAGTGCCAAACTCATCACGTGCGTCGGTAACCACCGAGCCATCCAGCGAGGGCTTGCCATCGCGATTGGTCACTTTAATGGCAATCAGCTCATAGTAGCTCTTGGTTTTATCCCATTTCACCGGTTTGACAGTCCATAAGAATTTGGCATCCCTTGGGAAAAGCTGACGAATCTGAGGCGTGTTGAGGTATTCATTGATTTTAGCCGTGTCGCGATAATGTGCCAATCCAATGGATGGGCCCGGAAGAATTTGACCCTGCTGATTGGTGGATGGGCTTAGAATGGCAAATAGGGGATAATCTTTGGCCCACTCTTCACGGGTTAAATCTGTAGTGTCGCTTTCCGTCTTAAGCATGCTCAGCAGCTCATCCTCTTTTGAAGCGGTATCTGCTTTTTCGGCGGGAGTTTCTTCAATGACAGGTTTTTCCTGTGGAGTTTCTGTTTTTTCCTTTTCGGCGGGTACTTCAAGTTTGGCCAAGGCATCATTGATCTCCTTAAGTTTTCTGTTGGCCTGTTCAAGCGATGGGAAAATCTCGCTGTTTTCATAAGTCTCCCAAAACTCAAGGCTGGCCGTTCCTTGCAGGAGTTTGCGAACCCTCTCCGGGTCTTTAACTCCGGGAAGTTCAACCAAAATCCTTCCCGACCCTTCGAGCCTTTGTATGTTGGGTTGCGAAACGCCAAAGCGGTCGATCCTGTTCCGTAAGATATTGTAAGAGTTTGCAATGGCATCTTCAGCCTCCTTGCGGATAACCTTCAGCACATCCTCGTTGGAAGAATTGAAATTGATCCTGTCGCGCAGCTCAACGGTATTGAAAATAGCCGCCAGCCTGGCATTGGGAGCAATGGTTTGGAATGCGTTACCGAATCGGGTAACAAAATCCTCGCTGGGAGCCATTTTTTTAGCCATATCTATGGCAGCAAGGAATGAACTGTCGGTGCTGTAGTTCGACATGGAACGAAGGATTTCCACCACCGACACTTCGAGGGTTACGTTCATCCCGCCTTTTAGGTCAAGACCCAGATTGATTTCCCTCTCTTTACAATCCCGATAGGTGTATTTTCTTACCCACAGGAAGTTGTAAACCGTTTCGTTCGAAATAGAATCGAGATAGTGATACTCCTTTTTGGCATCGCCCTGAGCTATACGTACAGCTTGGCGTTCTACCTTTTTGGTAACCCAGGTGAAGGAGAGCTGGTAGATACATACCAGCGCTAGTGCAATGGCAATAAGCCTAATGGCGCCTCTATTTTGCATTGTTTCTTTGTGTTAAACTAATGATTATTCTTAATTTTAAAAAAAACGTGGGCAAAGATATTATTTTTTTTACTAAATGCCATAAAAGGAAAAGAATACAATTGTATTATGAAAAATCTATTTTTTTAATTTCCCCAATGAGCATTGCGTAATGTCAAAGATTGGGTTCAACGTATGAAAAGTGGAAAATTTACTCATGAATCCTGTTCAGCTGAATCGTTCCGGTTGAAAAATCTACAGTAGCGTTGTTATCCACCATAAAATCACATCCCAGAAGACCATGAATTTCAATCCCTGTCATTTCGAGGTAAAGTTCGGAAAGTGACCGGAGGTCGGTGCTAAACACTATAATGTTGTTGAAGACCACGTCTCCCAGTTGCATATTGGGCAATTCAACCTGTTTGACATCAATCCTTTTGGCATTGACACCTGCAGCAAAAACCTCGTGATCCTCATCGGGTTCAATGGGGGTACCAATGGCCACGGATTGGTCGATAACGGTGCTCGAAGCCCCTGTATCGAGGATGAGCACCACCGGTTGCCCGTTGATTTTACCTTGAATCAGAGAATGGTAGTTGTTACTTTCAATCCTGTGAAGTTCAAAGGGGATGGTTTCAGTCATGTGAAAAACGGTTTCAAGAGCGGATAAAGGTAGCAAAACAATGTTAGAAAGATCCCATCAGATTTGTGAAATCCATACCGGGGAATTTGTGAAGAATTCATTCATTTGTTTGATAATTAGGACAATGTAAAAAATCCCTTCACAATCTAAATGTTACTCTGCTACCATGTAATTAAAAAAATCGACGTGAATGCCATCGGTCAGGTTCGGCTTATTGAACACTTGGGCCATCAGGCCCATTTTATACAGGTCGAAAAGGAAAATGGAGGGTTTTGTGCTGCACAGTAGCCTGCGAATGATGGGGTTAAACACGCGGAATACCCATCTAAGGGGATAGGCCAGGCCTATACTGCGGAAAAATGAGTAATACCTCAGCAGTTTGATGTTGCGTCGTAAATTTTTTTTCTGATGCGGTACTATTCGTAGCAGACGGACAAGGTTTATTATTCCCTTTTCGGTTTTGGCCAAGTATTCAAAACATGGCTCAATGCCAAGGTGAATACAGGGGTTGTTGATGTGGTAAACGGGAATGTTGTTGATTTTTAGGTCGAGGCCAAACAGGGTGTCCTCGTGTCCATACCCCGAAATCTCCTCGTTAAAGCGGATTTGATGGAACACCTCGCGTTTAATCATGAAATTGCTGCTTAAGAAGGAGGCGTGGGGCGACATTTGTCGCCGGGAAGCGTTTTTGCTTTCGCGGCGTACTCCGTATTTCCATCGGAGCAATAGTTTATCATTGAGGGGTTTGGGTCCATAGCCTATCCCTCCGCAAATGACATCAGCTTCGTTGATGGCCCTGTTGTAGTTGTGTAAAAATTGTGGCGAATCGGGAATTACATCGCAATCCATGAAGAGGAGCCAGTTGCCTTTGGCAAAATCGGCCAGGCGGTTACGAATTTTACTTCGTCCCAAATTCTGGTCAAACTCCAGGTAGCTCACGTTGGTTAGAGTAGAAACTGCTGCATTGCGTTTCTTGTAGTAGGATATGGAGAAATCGTCGAAAACAAGGATTTCGATATCGATATTGCTTTCCTTCGCCTGGCGAAGGAGTTCGTCGGTTAAATCAGTAATGTCGTAGTTATAAACCGGTAAGCAAATCGATATCATGGCTATTCTGGTTCTGTTAATGCCCGGGTTGATTCATCCTCAGTTGATTCTAACAAGGAGTCGGATAACGACTTTTTGGCTTTGGCCCCTAACATCTTTATTTTTTGCGCCTGCGATACCAGGTTCCCGCTACCTGTGGATAGTTGTTTGAAGGCCGCCTCGTAGCTCTCCTTGCTGAGGTCCAGATGATGCCCGATGGTTTTTAAACTATCCACAAAACCAACGAACTTGTCATACAGCCTACCTCCCCTCTCGGCAATCTCAATGGCGTGCTTGTTCTGGTGCTCACGCTGCCATAGGTCGTAAATCAGTTTCAGGGCTGCAATTAAGTTTGTCGGACTGATAATCAGCACTCTACGGTTATACGCATAGTTCCACAGCTCATTATCGGATTGCATGGCCAGCATAAATGCCGGTTCGATGGGCACAAACATCATCACGAAGTCCAGCGATCCCACCGTATCCTGATAGTTTTTACTGCTGAGAGTATCGACATGCATCTTTACCGATCGCATGTGCTCGGCTAAGGCTCTGGCCTGGTCATCGGGCGAATCGGACGAGCAGTATCTCTCGTATGCCACAAGCGATACCTTGGAATCGACCACCACCCTTCTCTTGTCGGGGTAGGCAATGATAACGTCGGGTTGCAGCCTTTGCCCCTCATCGCTTTTA
>JAKQEF010000091.1 GCA_029558675.1 Bacteroidota bacterium
CTGGGTGATATCGCCGGTTACAATAAACTTGGCATTATTGCCCATTCGGGTGAGGAACATCTTCAGCTGATTCATGGTGGTGTTCTGCGCCTCATCCAGTATCACAAAGGCATTGTCGAGAGTACGTCCCCGCATGTAGGCCAGAGGCGCAATCTGCACCGTGCCATCCTCCATAAAATCGTTGAGTTTGCGGGCAGGGATCATATCATTCAGGGCATCGTAAAGGGGTTGCAGGTAGGGGTCCAATTTCTCTTTCAGGTCACCGGGCAGGAACCCCAACCTTTCTCCTGCCTCCACGGCAGGGCGGGTGAGGATAATACGCTTCACCTCCTTATTCTTCAACGCTCTCACCGCCAAGGCAATGGATGTATATGTTTTCCCCGAACCGGCAGGTCCAATGGCAAAAAGAAGGTCGTGAGAGGCATACTTCTCAACCAGCAAGCGCTGGTTCACGGTGCGAGCCTTAATAATCCTGCCATTATTGCCAAACACAAGGGCATCGCTGGTTTCCTCTTCGATTTTTGAAATGGAGGTATCGGTATCGTTGAGCAAATCGATGATATTCTCGTCGCTTAAGCTGTTGAAACGGCGATAAAAATCGATTATCAGATTAACCTTGTTTTCGAAAATCAAAATCTCCTCATCCGGGCCGATCACCTTAATCTCGTCGCCGCGGGCAATAATTTTCAGTTTGGGAAAATAGTTGGTAATGAGATTAAACCTTGAGTTGTTCACTCCAAAAAGCGCTAAGGGATCAATGCCCTCGACCAGAATTATCCTTTCGTTCATCCGATGTTTTTAAAATGTTTGAATTCACACCTATGATCTGTATGCAAAGGTATGAAAAAAGCGAGTGCTATCAACTGTAGCCTGCCAATTAGGCTATGGGATAAATATTTTTATATTCCGAAGGCTCGATTCGTTTGACTTTTATTCAAAATAAGCACAATAAACTGTTAGTAGCTTTTTGTTCGTGACCGTTGGGAAAAATTTCTTTTTTTAACCAAATTTGCTGATTATTTACAGGTATGGCCATTGACACGAAATCAGGGAAAATAGTAACGCTGACCACCGATTGGAAGCAGCACGATATCTATATAGGTAATATTAAGGGTCGGTTGCTCTCGAGCTGCCCGGGTATCTCTGTGATCGACCTGGCACATAATGTTCCCTCTTTCAATATTCAGCATGCCTCATTCATAGTCAGTTACGGTTTCAACAATTTTCCCACGGGTACCATACACCTTGTTATGGTCAACAGCGAAGCGGTTGCTTCGCCCAAATTACTTGTGACTGAGCATAGCGGCCATGTGTTTGTTGTACCCGATAATGGCATCATAGGCCTGCTTTTTGACCCTCCGCCCGACAAGGTCATCGGGGTAAATATTGCTGCCCATGGCAGTTTTGCATCCCTCGACGGGTTTGTCAATACTGTTATGGCATTGTACAACGGGCATGGCATCGAATCGTTGGGTGAAATAACAACCGATTACCTTGTTAAACGTAACTATAGGGCAACTGTTGGCGATTCGTTTATACAGGGCAACATAATCTATTTCGACTCGTACAGCAATGCCATTACCAATATCTCAAAAAGCCTTTTCGACAAGGTTGGCAACGGGCGCAATTACAACATCCTGGTACAAAGCAACTACAATAGGATTGACAAGTTGAGCAAGACCTACCAAGCAGTTAAAGAGGGCGAACTTTTAGGACTGTTCAACTCGTTCAATCTCCTCGAAATAGCCATACGCAATGGCTACGCTGCCGAGATGCTAAGCCTTAACGTGGGAGGAAGCGTGAGTGTAGTATTTACATAAATCGATTTTTTCGAATAGATTTTGAACCAACCGATTCGATAACATAGCAGTAATGCCATAATACCATTTTTTAACATGAATAAAGCAGGCAAAGCCTTTGAGGAATTAGTAAAGATAATGGACGAGCTTAGAGAGAAGTGTCCATGGGATAGGGAGCAGACCTTCGAGAGTATTCGCAATTTGACCATTGAAGAAACCTATGAACTGACCGATGCCATTCTGGAAAAAGATTTCCAGAATGTAAAGAAAGAGCTTGGCGACCTACTTCTGCATATTGTTTTCTATTCCAAAATAGCATCTGAGTCGAACCTTTTCAACATAACCGATGTGATTGATCAACTATCGAAGAAGTTGATTTACAGGCATCCTCACATCTTTGGAACCGAACAGGTTGCCACTGCATCGGAAGTGCTGGAGAATTGGGAGCAGATTAAAATGTCGGAAAAGGGCGGGAACAAAACGGTGCTATCGGGGGTGCCTAAATCGCTATCAGCCCTTATCAAAGCCAACAGGATACAGGAAAAAGTTAGAGCCGTCGGATTCGACTGGGAAGTACGAACACAGGTTTGGGACAAGGTGGAGGAAGAACTGGCCGAACTAAAAGGCGAAATTGAAACGGGC
>JAKQEF010000092.1 GCA_029558675.1 Bacteroidota bacterium
CTTGTCTAAATTTTCAGCAAGTCTAATAAAGCCCTCTGCGGCCTCATCGCTCAATCCTAAAGTTTTGGCCGCCATGCGCGGATCACCACCAATCCGGCCCATAATGTCTTTTGCAAATTTGCCGAATTTTTCAACGTCAATTCCTTGGTTGCTGAATATCCCCCTTCCGCCTTGTGCTTCAAACGCCATGCGTTCGATGGGCGACTGGGAAAGGTAGTCTTCAATGAATTTTGTGGCAGAGGGGCCAGCAACCGCCGTTGCAGTAGCAAGGTTGGTTAACCCCTGATCGGTTATGGTTTTTCTCATGTCCTTCGACATGGACGTGAAAAGCGTTTTCATCGCGCCCAGTGTTTCGGTGGGTGAGGCACCTGTGGACAAAAAAACCTTTCGGATGGATTCAGCAAGTTGATTCATTTGCCGCGTATCGCTTGGATTGACACCACGGGCCGTCAATGTTTCAGCCATCAACCGTGCTATATCGCCCTCTGATCCTTGCTGCCTTCCAACGGATGCCAGCATACCAGCGGTTTTTGAATAATCGATGATTTCATTTTCGCCCCTGACTTGGGTTTTCGATAGGCCCTCTAAAGCACGGGCCGCCACGTCACTAGATAGGCCAATATCACCAAGGCCCTTAGTCAGCTTCGCCTGAAAACCGGCAAACTTATCCCCAGCTATTCCAAAGATTGGCCCCAGTTTTCTAACAGCGTTCGATAGTTCAATGGTCTGATCGACATTCCCCCTCATCATGTTACTGAATCGGAGGGATTCTGTAAGAGCGTTGAGGCTTAACAGGGTGGAAAAATCATCCTTGATTTGACGCGCCATCCTACCGGCAAAGCCTCGGAGGTTGCTTAAAAATGTCTCAGTTTGCTTGGTTTGCTTGCGGGTGGTGTCGGTGATTTCATCGCCCAAGCGTTGAAATTTATCGGCGGTATCATCAGCCTTATCATGGATCGCCTGCAATTCAGCGATAACCTTTAATAAGGCTGATCTGACGGGTATTTCAATAGGTTCAGTCATGGCTTTTCGCCCCCAGTTTAACCGTGTGCAAATCTAGCTTTTTGCTAACGATTGCATGGGCAACCCACCAAACCATTTGGCCGGTAGTCAGTCGCCTTTGGTCAAAAGGTGCAACGCCACGTTCGCTAATTGCGAGTGAGATAGCCCTATCAGTGGTAATAGCGGCATTTTTTCCCAATCGGGATTTTTTTTTATCTCATCAACAATGGTTTCGATTTCATCGGGATTCATTCGGTCTAAAGATGGATTTACTTTATCGCAACCCGCTACATACTCTTTAAAAATAGAGTTTAATTCGTCTGCGCTGCAGCGTTCCAAAACGTAGTAGGTAATCTTAGGATCGTTTGCTCCGACATCAGAGGTGGAAGCCATTACAAGTGTTTCAAGGGCCATCATGGTTTGCTCAAAGATGGGATTTAACATCCCATTAGGGCGTGATTTCATGTCATGATTTACACGCTCGATAACGCGGTTGGTAACGTCAATCGTTTCAATAATAGCAAGCGGTCTGAGCATTAAGGAAAACCCCCTAACCTTAACCTCAAAGGTGTAATCAACACCTAACCGCATTGCTTCTAATTGATTGATTCGATCGACGTTACCAATTGACATTATTTTACCCTTACAGCGTTAAATTAAACAGTGTGGAGTTACCAACACCATCAGAGATTTTTAAGGCCCCGAAGTTAAAGCTTGCTTTAACCTCATCTCCGATGCCCCCAGCGTTATCATCGTTATCCTTTAAAAAAACGCCCGTTGCAACAAATGTTTCGGCCCCAGCAACCCAAGTGATTTGTACGTCGTTTGCCTCATAGTCGATTGCTTCCAACTTTGGGCGTGCCAAGGTGTTTTGCACGGCAATTTGAAGTGAAATATCGATATCTCTGTTACCCTGCACAAAGCCCCGATTGAATCCATCATTTGTCATCGATGGCACAACTTTGGCGTTATGATTTTGCTTCAAACTTGCGCTTTGTAAATCCGCAATTTTTGCCCCGTTAATTGAGATAAAAGCCCTATCACAATATTTAGTAGCCATTTTTTAACCCTCATTCGTTTTTGTTTTCATGGTTTGGAAGGCGACCCCCTTTATGGGCGGGGGCCAATCACCCGATTTTGAATTAAATAGTTACAACGTCATAAAGCGT
>JAKQEF010000108.1 GCA_029558675.1 Bacteroidota bacterium
TATTTGGTTTTCTGCGAACAAACATTCGGCCAATTTAAATGATTTTGGGTTGCGACACCTAAAATGGTGTCGCAAAATTTAAATAACACTACCAATCAGATAGTTATGAATTTAAAAGGAAGTAAGTGATAAAGTCAGGAACTGTTGGCCATAAGCATTCCTGATCAGTGCGTAAGGCTGTTCCTGCTAAAGAATGTTAAACGAAACGACGATGGGACTTTTTATTGGGCATTGAATATCAATACCATTGCAAACAGCATGGATGCCCTCATGGGGCCCATTTTCAGCGATGAGCAGAAAATTATGGTAACAACACCAACGCTGTTTGTAAAGGGAGAGTTGTCAAACTACATAAGACCCGATGACGAGGAGTGGATAAGGGAAAGATTTAGCAGCTGCACATTGCAGGTTATCCCCAATGCAGGTCATTGGGTGCACGCCGAAGCGCCTGTGGCGCTTATCGCATTATTAAAAAACTTTACCCGGTGTATTCAGTAATTCCTTGATTCGTCAAGGGTTTTTTATGCCCTCTCGATATTTGCCATATCAATGGTTGGCTCGTTCCTGTACTTGAGGAATAGCTGTACCACCGTTAAAACATCCTTTTCGCAGTAGGTAACAATCCTGTTCAAATCTTTTTCATTGTAGTACACATCGGCAACCTGACTTCCGTCGATATCATCCTTAGGTGTAGGAATACCGAAAGTATATGCCAAAAGGTTAAGTGATGTGTAGTGCTTATAATCGCCAAATTTCCATAGTTCCATGGTGTCAAGGTGATTCACCTCCCAGGGTTTTTTCCCGGCGGTATCTAACAATCCGGGCAATTTAATCCCGTTTATCAGCATACGGCGCGAAAGGTATGGAAAGTCGAACTCTTTCCCGTTGTGGGCGCAAAGCAGGGCCCCCGGTTTGGCCGAAAATTTGGCGAGCATTTCGGCAAAGGATTTAAGGACAACCGATTCATCGTCGCCGGAAAAGGACTTGATGCGGAAGAACAATCCGTTGGGCTTTGGCACGGCAACCCCTGCAGATATGCAGATAACCTTCCCAAATTCTGCATAAATGCCCGCTTTGCGGTACACTTCATCGGGAGTCTCATTCTCAGAGTTTATCCGCTGTGCCTTCCTATCCCAAAGCAATCGGAAGGGGTCGGGCATCTGACCGTACTCAGCGTATTGGGGAACGGTTTCAATGTCAAGAAACAGGATGTCTTCTATTTTAATATTGCTCAGCATAAGGGAATTAGTTAATATGTTCTATTGATAATAAACGGCTTATGTTCCTTTTAGATTTTTTTCAATGATCGATGTGAGTATGTTGATGGCCACAGAGTTATTTCCCCCCTGGGGAACGATGATATCTGCGTATCGCTTAGTCGGTTCAATGAATTGCAGGTGCATGGGTTTCACCGTTTTCTCATACCGCTCCAGCACCATGTTCACTGAGCGCCCTCGTTCCACTATGTCGCGGCATATCACTCTCGACAGCCTGTCGTCGGCATCGGCATCAACAAATACCTTGATGTCCATCAAATCCCTAAGATTAGGGTCGGTAAAAATCAGAATCCCCTCAATTATCACAACATGTCGAGGGGCAATGGGAATGGTTTCTGTCGATCGAGTACAGGTGAGGTACGAATAAATGGGCTGGTTAATCTCGAGGCCTGATTTTAGGCGCGAAACATGATCTACCAGCAGCTCAAATTCGATAGACGAAGGGTGGTCGAAATTTATATTCTGCCTTTGTTCCATGGGGATATGGGAGCTGTCGCGATAGTATGAATCCTGCGGAATTACCACTACTTCTCCCGGTGGTATACACTCTACAATGCGGTTGACAACGGTAGTTTTTCCCGAACCTGTACCTCCGGCTATACCAATTATTAGCATTATTCCAAGAATTGAAAAATGGTTAACTTTGCCCTTGTCTTATATTGGTGCTAAAATACAACTTTTTTGTTTAGGCCCAATGATTTGCCAGTGTTGGTTTTTAGCTCAATGCCATTATGGTTTTATAACACTATATATTAGCAAGTTATGCTTTATCCGTTGAAATTTAATCCCATTCTGAAAGAGCGTATTTGGGGCGGGAGAAGATTAATAGAAGAGTATGGTAAAAAACCTTCGGGATCCATTGAAAAACCATATGGCGAGAGTTGGGAACTATCAGCCGTTCAGGACAACGTTTCTACGGTGCGGAATGGCTTTTTAGCCGGTAATTCCTTGCAGGAGCTTATTGAAGTGTACATGGGTGATCTGGTTGGCGAAAGGGTATATCGGCAATTTGGGCAGGAATTTCCATTGCTTATTAAGCTCATCGATACGGCAGATTACCTTTCAATACAGGTGCATCCCGATGATGCGATGGCCAACCGCCTGCATGGCGCTAATGGGAAAACAGAGATGTGGTATGTGCTTGATAGTGATAAAGATTCATGGATAATCACCGGGTTTGCAAAGGAACTGACGAAAAGCGCATATTTTGACGTCCTGGCCAATGGCACACTAAGCGAGTATCTTAGGTATGAGCTTGTTGAAAAGGATGACTTCTTTTACATCCCGGCGGGTAGGGTACACGCCATAGGGAAAGGGGTTACTTTGATTGAAATTCAGCAAACATCCGATATAACCTACAGGATTTATGATTGGGATAGGGTTGACGAGAAGGGCAAAAGTCGTGAATTGCATACCAAGTTAGCCGTTGAGGCCATCGATTTTTCGGTAACGCCCGAAACAAAAGCGAACAAAAAGGGTGAAATCAATGTTTCGCATGAAATAGTACATTCTCCATTTTTTAAAACGAACCATTTATCCTTAAACAGAAGCATGAACCGCGATTTCTTTAAACTTGATTCATTCGTCGTCTATTTTTGCAGCGAGGGTGCAGTGTCTTTGGAAACCAATAGTAATGAGGATGTTACTCTATCTAAAGGTGAGCTTGCATTAGTGCCTGCCGCCCTTGAAAATATCACGTTGACTCCCACGAATGAGGCTAAAATAATAGAAATCTACTACTAAGAATCTACAGTGTTCGTCAGCCTTTCGTAATAATCATCTAATTTTAAAAAAAAATTGCATGTTTTTTGATTTGATAATGTTCTTTTTTATAATTTCAGTGCTTAATGGATAATATCATCTACTTCATAAAGTCAACGCTTACCAATGAGATGGCCTCAAGTGGTTTCCCCTTGATATATAAGGGGGAGATGAGCCATCAAATCATGCGTTCATTCGCATATATGGCCAACAGAAAAATTGCAAAAAAGAATATCCCCACACCCATCAGGAAAAGAGTTTTTCATATTATCGTTGAATGTCTGCAGAATATTACAAAGCATTCCGACGATTATGACGATAAAGAAAAGCAGATTGGCAACGGTCTCTTCATTGTTGGATGGGAAAAGGAAGTGTTCTACGTGGTTACGGGTAATCTGGTAAGGAATGAAAAAATTAAACCCCTTGAGGAGAGGTTGGCAATGCTCAATCGGGCAACACCATCGGAGTTGAAAGCGCTGTTTATGAAGCAAATGGTTGAGGGAAGTTTAAACGATAAGGGAGGAGCAGGCTTAGGATTAATTGATATTTGCAGAAAGTCGGGGAGGAAGTTGTTTTACCATTTTGCCCCTTTCGATAAGCATCATCATTTCTTCCTGCTGACCGTTACAATTTCCACCAATTTGCCTGTTGATAAGGATGATATGGGGGAGGGAAGTTAACTTTTTTTGAATTTAACGCCTAATAGTGTACTTTAGATATTAATTATTTTAGTTGACAGTTGTAATATATTATATTCATGAAAACAGTTTTAGGTTTCATATTGGCCATAACCCCATCGATTATTTTCGGACAGGTTCGCGATGATGAGAAGGAGCGCCAGCGGATTGTTGAAAGCAATATCAAGGCTGTTGTCCAGTGGACTCACCGTTTTACTCAGGGGAAGCCAAATCCTACCGGATATAAAACATCTGAAACCTTTTACGATAAGAAGGGCAACCCCATTGAGGTCATTAATTACAGATCCAATGGTGAAGTCTCATCGCGGTTGCTGTATAAGTATAACGACCAGAATCTGCGTACAGAGTATGTTCTGTATCAGAAAGATGACAAGAACCAACTGCAAGTGTCATATAAGCAAACCTTTCACTACAATAGCAAGGGCTTAAAAACTCACGAAATTGTTTTCGATGGCGTGGCAGGATTTCGCATTGTAAACAATTACTTTCCCAATGACCAGCTTAAGGAAATTATTAAATATGGCGTAGGGAACAAAATTGATGAAAAGTGGGAGTATTCATATTCGAATAATGCTCATGAGATTAAAATTTATATTCCCGAGAATAATCTGTCGTCGGTTGTACAGAAGAAGTTTGATTCAAAGGGGAATCTTTTGGAAGAGGTAAAATTGGATGGAAAGGGTAAGGAGTTGAAAAAGACTACTTATGCTTACGACTCGAAGTTTCGAATGGTTGAAATGGCCGAATATTTTTCGGGAAACCTATCGAAAAAGATGCACTATAAATACAATAACCTGGATTTGGTGGAAGAGGTTATGCAGGAGGGTGCAGATGGGAAAAAGTTTACTCAGGCCAATTACAACTACGATACCAAGGGCAATCTGCTTGAAGAGAAATGGAGCGAAGATAATTCCAGTGAGTATTCGCGCAAGCAATCGCGATACGATAAGGGGGGAAACCTGGTTGAGGTTGACTCTTACTTTGCCCCATACAGGTATAGGGTCTTTTATAAGTACACCTACGAATACCATTAGTTTCCGTTTCTTCCCGTACGATAATACCGGAATAATAGAGGTGCCCATTGAAATGGGCGCCGGCATTCTTGTGTAGATAGGTGCTCCGCACCGGAACGTGGTGTTTAAAAGAATGAAACGGTTTTACTCATCCCAATCGTCGATATCCATAGTTCTAATTTCGTCCAGCGTTCTGCGCTCTTTTTTGGTTGGACGGCCTGCTCCGGGTGGCCTGTAACCCTGAAAGGCACTAAGCTTAACGTTGAGCTTTTCAAGCTCATCTGCCGGAGTTATATCCTTCAAATATTCGTGTATTAGCTTGGCTCCAATCCTGTTTTTAGGGATACCCACTATTGTAAAAGTGTACAGCACAGGTGGCTTTCGAACGCTAATGGTATCCCATTCCTTTACCTCTTTTGATGCCTTGGCTTCCAGGCCGTTTACAAATACTCTTCCTTTTCTGCACGCCTCAGAGGCAAGGTTTCGGGTTTTAAAAACTCTAACCATCCACAACCATTTATCGATTCGTGCCAACGGGGAATGTTCCATTCTGAAATACCTGCTACTTATTGTTGTATAGGCTCATAGTCCGATGAATGCCAATGGTGCCAAAGCTAAGGACAATTTCTCCCGCTATTGCAATGCGTTCCGGAAGTGCTAACAGCTCATCGGCAGTCCATTTACCCAGTACATGCTCCACCTGATAACCCTTGGGAAAATCGTTGCCAATACCAAATCTTAGCCTGGCAAAGTCTTGAGTTGCCATAATCTCAATAATACTTTTAAGGCCATTATGGCCTCCATCGCTACCCTTGTAGCGAACCCGAAGAGTGCCAAGGGGTAATGCAACGTCATCCACAACAACCATCAGGTTTTCAATGGGGATCCCCTCTTTTTTTAGCCAGTACGCAACTGCGTTACCGCTGAGGTTCATATAGGTTGATGGCTTGAGCAGGATATATATTCTCCCTTTGTGCTTGAGCTGGGCCACATCGCCATAACGCTTGGTTCCAAAAACAGTATTGGACGTCTTTGCCAGTGCGTCCAATACCATAAAACCTATGTTGTGGCGTGTTTGGGAATATTCGTCCCCAAAGTTTCCAAGCCCAGCGATTAAATATTTCAAACCACAAAGAGTTTACTTTTGTTCTTCTTTTTCCTGTTCTTTTGCTCCTTCACTTGTTGGTGTGCCTTCTGCTGTTGTTACTCCTTCTCCTTCATCCTGGGCACCGCGTGCAGCTCGGGTTAACTTAACCGATGCAACCACAGTCGATTTTGGATCAACCAGTTCGATATTATCCAGATTTATATCTGACACGAATTTACTCATCCCAATATCCATCGAAGTAACGTCGATTTCAATTAATCCGGGTATGTTTTTGGCAAAACCATGTACTCTTAATTTTCGGGTAACGAGGGCAAGTTTACCACCTTGCTTTGTACCTAGTGCCGATCCCACCAATTTAACGGGGATAGCAATGGTGAATTTTTTATCGTCGGTTACTTCCAGGAGATCCAGGTGGAGCACTCTGTCGGAAACAGGATGAAATTGGATTTCTTTTATTATAGCCTTGTACTTCTTCTTTCCAATGGTTAAATGGATTAGGTAAACATTGGGAGTAAAAATCAAATTTCGGAGATCGATCTCTTGGACGGCGAATAAAATATTCTCCTTCCCCCCGTAAAGCACTGCGGGGACTGCATTCTCCTTACGTAGCTGTTTTGCAAATTTTTTTCCGGTTTCAGTTCTCGGTGAACCTTTGAGTTCGAATGATTCCATTTCTCGTTTGTTTGTTTGTTAGTAATAAACGCTACTCAAGGCTGTATTCTTAACGCCAACCTCCCATCGCGCCATGTGAAAATTCCCAAAATTTTGGGTTGCAAATATAGGAAGAGTTTTAAAAAGTTTAAAATAATTAGATGATAAACTTTTCGCTAATTGATTCGAAGTTATATACTTTATTGATTACATCGGCAAACAGTTCAGCAACGGATAGAACTTTAATTTTCTCCGTGTTTTTATTTGGCTTTAAAGGAATTGTGTCAGTTACTACCAACTCTTTGAGAGCAGATTCAGCCAAACGTTCGTAGGCCGGACCGGAAAGAACCGGGTGTGTGGCAAATACCCTTACGCTTAAAGCTCCTTTGTCCATCATCATATTGGTCGCAGCAGTGACGGTTCCGGCGGTATCGACCATGTCGTCGAGGATAATCACATTTTTGCCTTCAACCTCCCCAATGGCAGTAAGCTGCCCAACCTGATTTGCTTTTTCCCTTGTTTTATGGCAAATTATCAGCGGAGCACCTAAAAACCGGGCGTATGCGTTAGATCTCTTTGCACCTCCCATATCGGGCGCGGCTACGGCAATATTATCGAGTTGCAGACTTTTAATGTAGGGAACGAAAATGGAAGAAGCGTACAGGTGATCTACCGGAATGTCAAAAAAACCCTGAATCTGGTCGGCATGGAGATCCATGGTCATCACGCGGTCAACACCGGCGGCAATAAGGAGATTGGCCGAAAGTTTAGCACCGATAGATACCCTGGGCTTGTCCTTCCTGTCCTGTCGGGCCCATCCAAAGTAGGGCATCACTGCTACCACTTTATAGGCCGATGCCCTCCGGGCAGCATCGATCATCAGCAAAAGTTCAAAAAAATTATCGGTGGGCGGGAAAGTGGATTGGATGATGAAAACAGTGGCCCCGCGAACCGACTCATCGAAAGAGGGCTGAAATTCACCATCGCTGAAATCGGTTACCGATGATTTTCCCAAGGGGATTCCAAAGTGGCGTGCTATTTCTGAGGCTAAGTAGTGCGAGTTACGGCCTGAGAAAAACTTAATACAATGGCTTTTGCGCATTATTCTCTCAATTTTCTATGAAGGTTCCGATTGTTGGACAAATTTAATGTTAATTTTCAATTTATTTTTTAGTAATTCACCTTTTGGAGAAATTTCACTATGTAATTGAATGGTTTGATATTAATAGCGTAAGTAACAGAAAAAGCCCCGACAAAATGAAGTTTTGCCGGGGCCTGTCAGCCAATAAAACTCTAATCAGACAAACTATTTTGCCAATACCCCTGTAGTCGCGTTAATTTCCGCAATATAGTTGAGTATATCGTCCCTGCCGATACGGGTTACCGTGGAGCATGTGAAAAATGGCGGCAGCTCATCCCACGTTTCGTAAAGCTTCTTTTTGAATCTGGCTATGGAGCAATTCAGGCTGGCAGAACTCAACTTGTCACTTTTGGTAAAAATTAATGCAAAGGGTATCTGATTGCTGCCCAGCCAGTTGACAAATGTCAAATCTATCTCTTGGGGTTCTAACCTGGAGTCGATTAGCACAAAAAGGCAGTTAAGGTTTTCCCTGTTTAATATATACCTTGTAACCATGTCAGAGAAAACTTCACGTTTGCTCTGGGATACTTTAGCAAATCCGTAGCCGGGCAAATCGACAAGGAACCACGATTCGTTAATCTCAAAGTGGTTAATCAGTTGTGTTTTTCCCGGCGTCCCCGATACTTTGGCAAGGGTTTTCAACCCGGTAAGCATATTTATCAGAGAAGATTTACCCACATTTGACCTTCCAATGAATGCATATTCAGGTAAATCGCTATTGGGGCAAAGTCCAATATGAGGACTGCTTTTGACAAACTTTGCTGAACGTATTACCATGATTTACAGTAATTTGTGAGAACAATTTGCATTACAAATGAAGAAAACAACTGTACAAATGTACAACTATTTTAATTGTAAATACAAAGATTTTTCCACAAAGTGTGCATAATATTCCACAACTAATTGATAGTTAACGGCATTATTTTAGAAGGAAAATGAGCCCTACCTAAACATAAATATTTGCTTAATAACATAAAATGCCGTTTGTATTAACTCTGGCTAATGCATTAAATAAATATTAATCAGATCGTTACGGGATGTTATTGTTTCATGCTTTGGGCATACTGCTCTGCCTGCTCAAATACGCGGAGGAAATTTTTACCCCATATCTTTTCGATATCGCTTTCAGAGTATCCCCGTTTGAGCAGTTCCACGGTTATGTTAATCATTTGGCCGGCATCCCGGCAGTCGTCCAATGCACCGCCGCCGTCAAAGTCACTGCCTATACCCACGTAGTCAATACCTGCAATCTTCACTATGTGATCAATGTGGTCAACCAGGTCGGAAACTGTGGCCAAAACGGGCGGAAAGACCTCATCAATGGCATACCATGCTTCAATTGCCTCTTTTCGCACTTCGGGCGAAAGGTCCTTGAAATGGTTATACTTTTTGAACAGTTCATGGTATGCACTATCTCTGACAGGATTAGGCTCGTCGGGCTTTACGTAGCTGCTCAGTAGGCAGACCTGAATGACGCCACCCCTCTCGGCCAGCTTCACTATCATGTCATCGGTAAGATTCCGTGGATTATCGCAAACGCTCCGAGCGTTGCTATGCGAAGCAAACACAGGGACTTTAGATGCCCTTAATGCCTGATAAAAGGAACTGTCTGAAATGTGGCTCACGTCAACAAGCATTCCGAGCCGATTGAGCTCTCGCACAACATCGTAGCCGAAATGGCTTAACCCGTTGTGCTCTGCACCTTCGGGGTCGGTGGATGAGTCGCAGATATCATTATTCCGGGTATGGCATAGGGTAAGATAACGCGCACCCAGGTTATAGAACTCCGATAGATTCCCCAAATCTTTGCCAATGGGATACCCATTTTCAATGCCAATGAATAATGCCTTCTTGCCTTCCTTTTTAATTTGGTATGCATCTTTAGAGGCTAAGGCTATGGTCGCTTTGTCGGCATGCCGATTGGCAGTGGAATGAATGGCATTGAAAATATCCGACGCCTCTTTATGCACGGTTTCGTACATTTCAGGCGTTCTATCGTCCTGCCCAATGAAAACTGCCAGGAATACGGCATCTAACGCCCCGGTTGACATCTTCTTCAGGTTTACCTTGGCACGGTTGTTTTCATCCTCACCGCTAAAATCAAACTCTTCGCGATGGAACCAGAACGGCGTGTCGGTATGCGTATCGATGGAGAGAATGTGAGAATGGATTTTTTTGGCTTTAGCCATAAGTTCGGCATCGCTCTTCGGCTTGCAGCCGATGATAACGGCTAACGCTGCCATTGTAAGCAGCAATGATAGTTTAGTATTCATACCTTAATAATATTAAACAAAAATCCGGTTGAAAAACTTTTTTTGGATGGTTTACTCCGCATTTGGTTTAGCTGAAAAAAATAAAAGCCTTTGGCTATTTGACCAAAGGCTGACCCGTGCAAGCGATTGCTGCTTTAGTAAGCAGTTAGGTGAACGGCAACCCCCATTTCATCGTGAATGATGTTATCCTTAAGATTGGCAATGATGGATTGCGAACCATAGTTTACTTTCCAGTTGGTTCGGTTGATGAGAAATTGTGGGGTTGAAGCTTGTAATCGCCCTTCGTCTAATTTAATCAGGGCATTGAAACTAATGCTTTTAGTGATGCCTTTAATGGTTAAATTACCATCAATTCTGTGCGTTGGCACAAATCCTTCCCCCTCTTCGTGGTTGTGGGTAATGGGTACAATGCTTGAGAATTCAAAATAGGCCTGTGGGAATGAGTCAACGCTAAAAAAATCGGCTGATTTTAAATGGTTCACCAGGTAGGCATTCATCTCGGGGTTTTGCAAATCGAGTACAGCAATGCTGTTCACGTCCATGGTGAATTTCCCTCCAAGTATCTGCCCTTTCTCCACAAAGATACTGCCTTCTTTAATGCTTAAGGTGCCGAAATGCTCCCCTCCGGGCTTGGTGCCCAGCCAGTCAATTTTACTAAGGGCGACATCGGCCTTAAGCTCTTGCCCGTGTTCATAGGGTGTAATTTTAAAAGCATCGCCGGTATCTACCTTGTCGCCCTTAGGGGCTTGCATGCAGCTTGTAGCAACCAATGCCAAAAGCACTGCCGGCGCTAAGATTCCTTTCATTTTCATGTTGTATGTACTTTTTTAGTGTTTAAAAAATTAACTGCGCACTTTCAACGCAATTATTATTCAATCGTTATCCGATAGAACAAAAGGGGCAACGAAAAGTTCGGAATAACAAATATGGGGAGGTTACTGTTTCTCCGCCCTTTCCTCTTTCTCAAAGGCATAATCTGAAAGGTTGAACCTTTCGAGCAGCGACTTGTCGTTAATCTCTTTGGAAAGAGAGGTAATGGTCTCCATGGGTACCTGAAACAGGTCGAGAATAAGCAGTCCGTCTAGAGCATGGTTAAATTTTGGGTCAACGTTAAATCCTATGATTTTCCCATTGAGTTTGATGTACTTTTTAAGCAGGATAGGCATCCTAAAATCTTCCGGTTCAATTTCCTGTATAAATTTATCGAGTTTGTTTATATCGTTGTTTTTTTCAAAAAGCACTTCGGTGTCGTTCATGCTTACCGCAACCCTGAAATTGTTTCGTGGGGTGATGAATCGGGCAAACTCGTTATCATAGTAGTTTGCCTTCATAAAGTTGATGATTACCCCCTTGGAGTAGTTCGAAAAGTGGCTTGAAATGCTCACCGGACCAATCAGGTAGCGGTATTCAGGATTTTTTATCAGGAAGTAAAGAATGCCTTTCCACAGAAGGAACAGTGGCAATGGTTTCTTTTGGTACTCTTTAACGATGAACGAACGCCCTAGTTCTATGCTTTGTGCCAGTATGGGTATAAATCCGTTGTCAATTTTAAAAAGGCTCTGGATGTAAAAACCCTTCTTCCCGTATCTGTCTAGCACCTCTTTCCCCTTTCCAACCCGGTATGCACCCACAATGGTTTTGGCTTCTTCGTCCCAAATAAATAGCTGGTTGTAGTAAAGGTCAAACTCATCGACATCCATTTTCCTGTTAGTGCCTTCTCCCACATCTCTGAAGGTCACCTCTCGTAGTCGCCCGATCTCCGTCATGATGTTGGGCATTTCCACCGACGGAGCACAGAGAACGCAGAAGTTTTTGCTCTTAAACAGCAGGTAGTAATTCAACAATGCCTCAACCTCGCTTTGAATTAAATCGTTGGCCACAGGAGGTATTATCTCAGCAGGCTTAGTTTCGGGTTTGAGCCTGTAGTTGAAAAACTTTTTTACCTCTATCGACGAACCAAGCGCATAGGTTCTGAGTCGTAAGTATCGCCCAAACCGGGAAATATCCGAAAACTCTTTCTGCTCTTCCACCGAAATGGGGAGCCCCAATCTCACCTTTACCACCTTATTCTTTTTGTTGAAAAGTTCCGACGGTAGTTTTATGGTTCGGAGAGAGGGATGGATGAGGCCCAGTATGTGAAAGAGCCTACTATTGGTTCCCTTGAAGTAAACGGGTAATATGGGCACCTGTGCCCGTTTAACAAATTTAAGTATCGATTCGCTCCACTGTTTGTCAGCCACTCCAGGGGATTCGGTATTGTAATACGTTGAAACCTCACCGGCCGGGAATATACCCAATGAATTGCCGTCGCTAAGATGTTTAATGGCATACTTAATACCTGCTAAACTTCCCGAGGCTTGGCTTTCTCCTTCAAATGGATCCACCGGAATTATGGACTCTTTCAACGGTGCAATTCTCCTCAGGAGAAAATTGGCCATCATTTTATAGTCAGGCCGAATTTCCTGAACCATTTTAAGAAGAATAATCCCATCTATGCCTCCATAGGGATGATTGGAGACAATGATAAAGGGGCCTTCTTTGGGAATGCGCTTTAACTCTTCGGGGTTAATCTCGTATTTAATCTCCAACTTGCTGAGCAGCGAACTGAGAAATTCCACGCCCCGCAAATTCTTGATTTTATCATATTCCTTATTTATCTTATTGATTTTAAGAATGGCCATTAAAAGCTTTGCAATGCCCCTGCCACCAACGAGGTAGAGCTTAGCGGCTTTTCTAAACTCTTCCGAATCAACAAGTTTAGCCCCTGTGATCATAGTATTTTGCAAATGAAAAATGCGTTTTTTCCCATGCCAATTTAGTAAATATATTGCATATTGAACATTTTCCCTGTATTTTTTATTTATCGTATCAGTAGGTTATATCGCAATGGAGAATACTACCTATTTGACAATTTGCGAGTTGTATATAAAAGACGGAACTTGGTAAAAAAACGCAAAAATGTATGGATTAAACAAGTATTCCATTAAATTTGCATAATAAATCTAACTAAATACAAGAAATATGAAAAGACTATTCATTGCCATTGGAATTCTTGCTTTAGCCCACAGTAGCTATGCCGATCGTTACGTTGCTCGACATGAAGATATAAAGAGCTTCTTAAAAACTACCACTTACGTTGTTCTCGACGATAACCCCATGTCGGATTATAACATGAAAATCAAACCTGCCATCGAGAAATCGTGGAAAATTACCCCCTATGAATTCATTAGCTCTACCCAGTTTGAAGAGATGCGCAGTGATATCAATAAATCGTTTTTGGTTAAACTTCAGGTAAAGTTTTCGGCCGATAAGTTGGAAGCTACCTACAACTTTCTGTGCGTTGTGTTGGGTGCTGCCGTGAAGAGGCATACCGACTTGCCCGACATCTGCTCTGTTCCTCTTGGCTATTCATCGGTTCCAGAGGACAGCTATACCTATAAAATAGAAAGTTTGGTAAGGTTTGCACAAAATCATATCAGGATGTTGGACGAAAATCCACAGTTGATCAAATCCAATATTTTTGATCATTACAACAAACAGCGCAAGGAGGCTAAAACCAAAGAATTGTGGCTCCTTGAGCAGGATATTGAGCCAAACATTCGGAGCCAATCCGAGGTGAGAAAATTGTATCCCCACCCGTTTAAAATTGTTACCAAGGACGACCTGGAGAAAGCCATTGCCGAAAGGAATGAAAATGTTGTTTACCTTCATAAGGTTGGCCCCGAGGGGACACGACTTCAGGCCCGCTGTTACAAGATGCTCATTGGCGCCGGCGATGACCAGTTCTACTACTTTAATTATCACATGATTAATAGGAATAAAAAGCGCGGCGACGGATTTTTACCCAAAGATTTTAAAAAGATTAAATAGTTGTTACGAAATAAAAGGGCATCGTCAGCATCCGGGCTTAGATGTGGGCGATGCTTTTTTTTGTGCAGATTGCCAAAGAGAGAAAAGTATAAATCAGAGTAATAAGTACAAACATGGCTGACGAAAAGATAATTTTTTCCATGGTGGGTGTTAGCAAAACATTCCCGCCCCATAAGAAGGTGCTAAATGATATTTACCTCTCATTTTTTTACGGTGCCAAAATCGGGATCATCGGTTTGAACGGCTCGGGAAAATCTACTCTGCTCAAAATTATTGGCGGTATCGAAAAGTCGTTTCAGGGTGAAGTGGTCTTTTCCCCCGGCTACACGGTGGGATACCTGGAGCAAGATCCCTTGCTGGACGAAACAAAGACAGTGAGAGAGGTTGTGGAAGAGGGGGCGAAGGATGTTGTTTCGCTTCTTAAGGAGTATGAGGAGGTGAATGCCAAATTTGCAGAGCCCATGAGCGACGACGAGATGACGAAGCTTATCGAACGTCAGGGCGAGCTCACCGAAAAAATTGAGCATGCCGATGGCTGGAACCTCGACTCCAAGCTTGAGAGGGCCATGGATGCCTTGCGCTGCCCCGAACCCAATGCCAGGGTGAACATCCTTTCGGGTGGCGAGCGAAGGCGGGTGGCGCTATGCCGGCTGCTGCTTCAGGAGCCCGATGTGCTCCTTCTGGATGAGCCTACCAACCACCTGGATGCGGAAAGCGTGCAGTGGCTTGAAATGCACCTGCAGCAGTACAAGGGAACGGTAATAGCCATTACTCACGATCGTTATTTCCTTGATAATGTAGCGGGATGGATACTTGAGCTGGATAGGGGAGAGGGCATACCCTGGAAGGGGAACTATTCATCGTGGCTGGAGCAGAAAACCAACCGACTGGCACAGGAGGAGAAGCAGGAGAGCAAGCGCAGGAAAACGCTGGAACGTGAGCTGGAGTGGGTACGCATGTCGCCCAAGGCACGCCATGCCAAAGGGAAAGCAAGGCTTTCGGCCTACGATAAGCTGCTCAACGAGGATGTGAAGCAGAAGGAGGAGCGTCTGGAAATATTTATCCCCAACGGCCCCAGGCTTGGCGATGTGGTGATTGAAGCCCATGAGGTAGCTAAGGCCTTTGGCGATAAGCTGCTGTTCGAGGGGTTGGAATTCAAATTGCCTCCCAATGGTATTGTGGGGGTGATTGGTCCCAACGGAGCCGGCAAAACCACGCTGTTCCGCATGATAATGGGAATGGAGACCGCCGATAGGGGAGAGTTCAACATTGGCAAAACGGTAAAAATTTCATACGTCGATCAGCAGCACAAGGCCATAGAGCCGGAGAAATCGGTATTTGAGGTTATTTCGGGCGGGGCTGATCATATCCTCATCGGAGGAAGGCAGGTCAATGCCCGCGCTTACGTGGCAAGGTTCAACTTTTCGGGGGCCGACCAGGAGAAGATGTGCAACGTGCTCTCGGGTGGAGAGCGTAACAGGCTGCACCTGGCGCTTGCGCTGAAGGATGAGGGGAACGTAATCCTGCTTGACGAGCCAACCAACGATATTGACGTCAATACCCTTAGGGCACTGGAGGAGGGCCTGGAGAATTTTGCCGGCTGCGCCGTGATCATTAGCCACGACCGCTGGTTCCTCGATCGCGTGGCAACGCATATCCTGGCCTTTGAGGGCAACTCACAGGTTTACTTTTTCGAGGGGTCATACTCTGAGTATGAGGAGAATCGCCGCAAGCGGCTTGGCGACGAGGGGCCCAAGCGGATAAGGTACAGGAAACTGGTGGAGTAGGTTGCTCACAAAAATGCCGGGAACAGGTTCTTTTTTCTTTGCCGGTTAGTCAATCTTATGTTGCGGAAAGGTTGATTTTATTGGCCTTTGTTGTTGTATCGGCTGTGTCGTTGGCCAGTGAAACGTGTATAATAATTTGATTCGCATTGCTTTTTGATACCCATGAGAAGAACGATTCTAAAACTATTTCCCCCATATCTGACACTTGTTGCCAATTACCCTCTTCTCCTGGGGTTGATTTTCAATCACTCTTTGGTTGATGGGAATCTCTTCATTATCAACATACTTTGGCAAACCATCTTCGTGATTTTATTCAGGGCCTTGCGCAGCACGACACTTTATAGGATCGGCGTTTTCCTTTACGGCATCACCTCTTTTTTGGAGGGGCTACATTGGATTATTCTTAAAAGCCCGCTGTCGCATTCCAGCCTATTCGTTATAGCCGCCACAAATCTGCAGGAGAGCGTTGATTTTATGGGCATCAAAGCCGGTCTGGGCTTGCTTTGTATTATCCCTTTATTCCTGCTTATTTATCTCGCCTATAAGCAGAAGCCCAATTTCGAACCAATACCCAAGGCATACTATATTCAGGGAGTTACCCTGTTGGTCTTCTTAGGCTTTTTGATTGATAACGCTTTGGCCAAAAGATTTGTACGAAAGGGAATCCCTCAGTTTGCCAAGGTAGCCGTTACCTTTTACAGTGAAATGCAACTTTTTAAGCAGGCCAAGCAGGAAAATTTCACTCGAAACGTAGAGGCCAAGGCCACAGAAAACAGTCAAACCCTAGTACTTATCATGGGCGAATCGGCCAACAGGAATCACTGGCAGCTGTATGGCAACCAGAGAAATAACACACCGCATTTGGGAGAACGACATGATTTATTCGTTTTCCATAATGTTGTTTCTGCCTATTCCAACACCATAGCTTCTGTTTTGTCTAGTCTGTCGGAAAGTGCTCTTAACAATGACATATCGCTAAGCGATGCCGTGGATATATTCGATGTTTTCACATCGGCAGGGTATTCCACCTATTGGATTTTCAATCAGCCCCCCATCGGGGTGTGGGAAAATTTGGTGACCATTTTTGCCCGTAAGGCACACCATACATTCTTTGTTAATCTGGCTGGTAGCAGTTCCATGGAGTCAACCCTCACCCGTTCGTATGATGAGCTGCTTTTCGAGCCTACCCTTAAAGCGATGCAATCGCCCGATTCCCTTCGATTTATTGTGATACACACCATGGGGAATCACTTGTCCTATAAAAAGAGGTACCCCCCGCGATTCAACAAGTTCAAGGGCAACGATAGCAAAACCAGAACCATTGCAGAGTATCACAATAGCATTTTATACCACGATTACGTTGTGGATTCGTTGCTAAAAATTGTTGAGCGCAATGCCATGAACGCTGTTGTGCTCTACACCTCCGATCACGGGCAGAATGTGTATGACGAGGGCGAGGTGGTTGGGCATACCCATGCCGGACGATTGCCAAAGGCTAACGTGGAGGTGCCATTTTTTATTTGGTTCTCGGAACAATATGGGAAAGGTGTGGATTTGGGCCTTATTAAGAGCAGAGCCCATTTCCCTTACGTTACCGACAACCTGTTCCATACCCTTATCGATTTGGCCAAAATCGAAACGCCCGTTTTCCGTACCCAAGAAAGTTTAGTCAATGCCGGCTATGACAAAAGTAGAAAGCGTATTTTGGAGGATGAGTTCGATTATGACGAGTAAATGGCAGCTGGGTTTTTTGAGACATTTGTTTTGCATATCGTTGCACTCGGACGGAGGTTCTTGGAAACTTCATGTGAGGTAGAACCAAACCCAATAAACAAGAGAATCTGCTAACTACAAAGTTCTATTAATTTAAAACTGGAAACCGGCTATTCACCCTGCGAGCCAACGGCCTACCAAATGTACACATATTTATCCAACAAGCAAGTTCCTCGATTCAGACATTTCAATGTCGGGACCAAGCCGCTGTTGTGCACAGTACTTATTTAAGATTCAGATAAAAGGTTGTATAAGTCAATATTCAGATAAACTATTTCTTTTCCAATTTTTTCAGGAATTAAAATACCCATTTCTTCAAGCTGTTTAAGGTATTTCTTGGCTGTATTCAGACTCTTAACATTCTTGTCTAACAATTTCTTTGGACTTATGTAGGGCTGTTCAAAAAGTTTCTCAATGAATTCCTTTCTTAAAGATGGGATCTTTTCGTTAACTAATTCTATGGTTTTTGAAAATAACCTGTCAATTTCTTCAATCTTGCTAATTGTGTATTTTGATGTTTCCTCAATGGCTCTAAGAATATAAATTATCCAAGGGCTCCATCTTTTGAGGGTTGTTACATTTTTTAAAAGTTCATAGTATTCGTCTTTTTCTCTAATGATATATGCACTTAAATAGAGGATTGGAACATCTAATAGCTGCTTTTGAATCATTAGTAGTATGCTTAAAATTCTGCCTGCTCTTCCATTCCCATCTCTGAATGGATGAATGGCTTCAAATTGATAATGCGAAATTGCAATTTTCAGCAATGGGTCATAGGGATATTTTGAATCATCGTTAATGTATTCGATTAGATTATTTAACTTCTGCTGTATGACTTGAGTTCCTCTTGGAGGGGTATAAACCACTTCGCCCGACAGAAGTCCACTTCCTTGTTTAACTATTACAGTTTCTGTTTGTGGTGGTCTAATACCATCATTAACCTGCTTTATCTCTTGATAAATGTTAATAAGAGTTTCAATTGTTACCTCTTGATTTTTTACAATATCATTATAACCTTTCCAAAGAGCCTGCCTATATCTAAGCACTTCCTTAGCATTTCCTTTCAACCCATATTCACTAATTGTGAGTGCTTTATAAAGTTCATCGTCAGTTGTAAAGATATTTTCAATCTCCGTACTCGCTTTTGCCTCCCTGAGGGCAATAGTATTCACAAGCATTGATTGATTTGGAAGTTTTTTTGCAATCCCTTTCAGTTCAGCAAGCGCTTTGTTTGCATTGTTTAAAGCTTTATAAACTTCTTTCGTTTCGACCTTGCCATCATCTGGAGGAAGAAGAGGTAAGCTATTATAAGGCTTATTTCTATCGTACGGTTCATTTAGATTTGACATACATTTTTCTTTTTGTCAAAAATACACAAAAATTGACAAATGCAGCGTTTTGCTGTCAAATTATTTTATACGATCATCTTTGTTGTCAAATATGTTTGAAAATTGATAGGTCGATCAGTATTGTGAACAACGGCAGTTTGTCTAAAAACTGTGTTTTTGAAAATTTAATCAAAAATAATCAAAGTTTCTCTAACTCAAAGCCGTTTTAAGGCGGTTTGAAAAAATAATTAACAAATCAACCTTGGGAATCTTAGGATCGTAAATTGGCTTACAA
>JAKQEF010000125.1 GCA_029558675.1 Bacteroidota bacterium
CGGACTATCTCATTCCACACCTCTTCCCTGATGCGTTCCGCAGTTTGCTCATCGATTGCACTTTGCCCCGATAGGGCTTTATTCAATTCCAAAATTTTGTCAATCCGCTCCTGATAATGCTGATAGGGGATGGATTTTCCCGAAATTTCAGCAATTTCGAAATGGGATCGGTTGAACAGCGATCCGCCCGAGCCAACAAAGTCGCCAAGTATGAATGCCAGCAGAGCAATACCAATGACAATTGCAACAAGTACCCCGGCACGATTTCTAAGTTTCTCAAGTGTTGCCATTAAAAAATAATTAGGTTGAAAAATTTGCTTTTTTTAAGGGTACGAAGATAGCTATTTTCCCATTTCGCATGAATTAACATTGAACTTTTTAGCAATAATATTTCATCCCGCGCTGTACGACGAAGGGTACGCCGGTCTTAAACGCCAATGGACGATATCCCTTGGGCTTGTTTAACAGGTTTTTTGACCTACGTTTTGCTTTTATGCTTTTTCAGGTAAAGCAGATCAATCCTGCTGCCATCCATTTTGGCCACCTTAATGTGAAAATTGTTGAGGTCAATAATTTCTGACGGTTTGGGAATGCTCTGGTAGTGGTATAGCACGTATCCAGCCAACGTATCGTATTCGTCGCTCTCAGGAATTTCAAGGTTAAACTTTTCGTTTAGGTGATCCACTTCCAGCCTGCCTGACAGGAGGTACTCGTTATCGCCCAACTGCTTCTCGATAAATTCGCTCTCGTCGTGCTCATCGTCGATCTCCCCAAAAATTTCTTCGAAGACATCTTCAATGGTAACTAAGCCTGCTGTGCCCCCAAACTCATCGACAACTATGGCAATGCTTTTCTGCTCTTTGATAAAAAGGGTTATGAGTTTGCTTGCCAGCATGGTTTCGGGAACGTATTCAATTTTCAGGAGTTTCGATTTGATGCTCTGTGGCATTTTAAAAAGATCCTTGCTGTTGACGTAGCCAATAATATTATCAATGTTTTTGGCATAAACAGGTAGTCGGGAGTAGTTGGTTTTGATGAAGATCTCTTTTAAATCTTCAATGGTTTTATTCACTTCAATGGCTTCAATGTCGGTTCTGGGTATCATACAATCCCTGACTCTGATTTCGCTGAAATCCAGTGCGTTTTGAAATATTTTTATCTCTTTACCCATTTTGGAATCGTCATTATCAGCCCCCTGCATGGTGCTGACAAAATGATCGAGATCGACCCTGTTGATAATTCTTTTTTCCTCGCCGGTTTTAACTTTCTGTCTAAGCACCCCACGTATTAATCCCAGCGACAACCATGTAGAAAACACGCTTATGGGGTAAAAAATGATGTAGAAAAAAAGGATGGGAAGTGCAAAAAATTTCAGGAATCTGTTGGGCTGAACCCTAAAAATGGACTTGGGAAGGAATTCGGCCGTAATGAGGATAACCATTGTGGATAGGATGGTCTGCACCACTAAAACCAGCATAGGGTTGCTGTCTAAGATGTGCTGATCGAATACCCTTAGAAATAGTGAATATAGCAGGCGGGCCATCTCAATGCCATAAATAACCAGAGCAATGCTATTGCCAATTAGCATTGTGGTGATGTATTGGTTCGGGTTGTGAGAGAATATCTGAATTATATTTGAAGTGAAGGTCCCCTGTTTGCTATCGAGTTCAATGCGGAGTTTATTTGCCGACAGGAAAGCTATCTCCATTCCCGAGAACAGTGCAGAGAATAGTATGGATAATCCTATAACTAACGGGTTGTAATCCATTGCTACGGCTTGTTGTCCTGATTAAACGAATCTTTTTTCCTTGTACGGTACCGTAGGTAAAACATAAGCAAAGCGAGCAAGGCAAGGAGAAAAAAGGTATAGCTTTGGCTGAAGCCTGATTTCAGCGTTGCCAATATGCCCAATACCAGACATAGCAGCGATAAAGCAATCCAGATAATCTCCATTAGCATAAAACGATTCGATTTTTGATTAAACCATCCAATCAGGCTATAAAGGTAATAGATTTTTTACTCCCTTCATCATCGAAAGAGCTCATTGTGCTACTCTTCGACATAGAACGATCCCGAAGTCTTTTTGATTACCCAATGGTCAAAATTCTCATCCGAATCGAACCCCTCACCAAAGACAACGCCGTCGGCAGTGGTAATCTTCACCATGTCGTTTGAATAGATAATTTTTTTCGTTTCATCCCAGAACAGCTGTTCGGTATTCAACACTTCTCCCTTTTTGTTCTTTGCCACTACGTCGTGCCTGGCATTCCATTGCTTTTTCTCTTCGTAATAAATTGCATAGTTGGCTGTTAGCTGCGACTCAACCTGGAGAGAGTCGTCGAAAGTGTAAACGGTAATCCCAAGGGGGAATTCAGTGTAGGGCTCTTCGGCATACTTGTAGTGTCGGGTTTCCGGGGCAATTATTCGGAGTTTTGCAACCCCAAGTTCTGTGTAGCAGATTTCTATGTTTTTGGCTATCACGCTGGGTAGCCTTTCTTTATCGGTTAGGGCATCAACCATCTGCAGATCGGTTTTACACGAAAAAAGCAAAATAGTCCCTGCTAAGGCAGGGACTATCAGAGTGCTTATGCTTTGGAGTATGCTAAAACGTTTCAATGCATTTGTTTTAAGGTCTTGCCCTAACGGTAGTAACTTCGTTTATCCAGCAATTTATAGTATAGCGACTACCCGGTTCCAAATCCTGAAAGAAAATATCGTGTTGAGCAGGGAAGTACTGTGAATAAATGTTGATCAGCTTATTGCAGTCTTCGGTCAGGCTGGGGTCAACCTGTTTTGCCTTCATAAACTTATCCACCGCGGCCCAGTAAACGGTACGCTTTTCGAAATCATCGTTTCCGCAATTCTTTTCAGCGGCGTATAGGTTTCCAAT
>JAKQEF010000149.1 GCA_029558675.1 Bacteroidota bacterium
ACCGGCGGCGATGAGGCCAGCATTTTTGCCGGAGACCTGTTCCGCATGTACACCAAGTACATAGAGAACAGGGGCTGGAAGTATGAGGTGAACCATTTCTCCGAGGGAACCGTAGGTGGATACAAAGAGATTGTTATGAACGTCACAGGGAAAGGGGTTTACGGTATTCTGAAATACGAATCGGGAGTGCACCGTGTGCAAAGGGTTCCACAAACCGAAACCCAAGGGCGTGTGCATACATCGGCAGCCACTGTGGCCGTGCTGCCCGAAGCCGAAGAGTTCGATATCGACCTGAAAATGGAAGACATACGAAAGGATACCTTCTGCTCCTCAGGACCCGGAGGGCAAAGCGTAAATACCACTTACTCAGCCATTCGACTAACTCACATACCTTCGGGTATCGTAGTACAGTGCCAGGATCAGAAATCGCAGCTGAAAAATTTCGACAAGGCACTGGCTGAACTGAGAACAAGGCTTTACAACCTGGAATATCAAAAGTATCTCGACGACATTTCGTCTAAAAGGAAGACCATGGTCTCCACCGGCGATCGCTCAGCCAAAATCCGCACCTACAACTACCCGCAGGGTAGGGTTACCGACCACAGGATTAACCTCACGCTATACAACCTGGGGGCAGTCATCGACGGCGATTTGGATGAGCTGATTGAACAGCTGCAAATTGCAGAGAATGCCGAGAGGCTGAAAATGAGCGAAGTGTAAAGATATAGGCAGCCATAGCAGCCTCATTGGGATTGCGTGTTCATTGTACCAATTTATTTACAATAAAGGATTTACCATGAATGCACAGCAACTATTCGAACAAATTCGCGCCAAGCGCAGCTTCCTGTGTATAGGTCTCGACAGCGATATTGCCAGGATTCCTGAATTGCTCCTTACAAAGGAAGACTCTGTTTTCGAGTTCAACAAGGCCATTATCGATGCTACAGTCAAATATGTTGTAGCCTATAAGCCCAACCTGGCATTTTACGAGCATCGCGGGGCTGCGGGTTGGAACACCCTTTATAAAACGGTGAGCTATATCAAAAAAATGTACCCCGACATTTTCCTCATTGCCGATGCAAAGCGCGGGGACATAAGCAATACCGCCCAAATGTATGCCCACGCCTTTTTCAATACTTTTCCCTTCGATGCCGTCACCCTGTCGCCATACATGGGGCACGATACGGTTGAACCCTTCCTTCGATACAACGATAAGTGGGCCATCCTGCTAGCCCTCACCTCCAATGCCGGCTATGATGACTTCCAAATGATAGAAAACGCCCATACGGGACGACTGCTCTTCGAGGAAGTGATTGCCAAACTGATGAACCTGGGTACAGAAAATAACATGATGTTCGTTGTTGGCGCCACCCGTTGGGAAATGCTGGCCAAGGTGAGAAAATTGGCCCCCGAGCATTTCCTCCTTGTCCCCGGCGTAGGCGAACAGGGCGGGAGTTTGGCCGAAATGGCTAAACACGGCATGAATAAACGCTGTGGATTGTTAGTTAATTCAGCACGATCAATAATATATGCCGACAGGTCGATGCGGTTTGCCGAAGCAGCCGGAACGGCTGCCATGAATCTTCAAACGGAAATGGCCAAACTTCTCAAGGAGGCCAATCTGATTGATTAACAGTTTTTTAGGTATTTATAGCCTTTACACGTTAAACCTGATGTGTAGGATATCGCCATCGTTCACTATGTAATTTTTCCCCTCAACGCTAAGTTTTCCCTTCTCCTTACAGGCCACTTCCGATCCCAGGGTTACAAAATCATCGTACTTCATCACCTCGGCACGGATAAACCCCCTCTCCAAATCGCTATGGATAACCCCCGCTGCCCTGGGTGCGGTTACTCCCCTTTTGATGGTCCACGCCCTTATCTCCTTTGGGCCTACGGTAAAAAAAGTTTCAAGGTCGAGCAATGAGTAGGCAGTGCGTATCAGCTTGTTCACACCGGGCTCCAACAGGCCAACCTCCTTTAAAAATTCCTTTCTGTCCTCCTCTTCATCCAACTCGGCAATATCGGCCTCTAACTTACCGGCTATAATCAGTATCTCGGTGGGTTCGTCTTTTAAATATTCCCTTACCTGTTCCACGTATGCATTGCCGTTTAACGCCGATGCTTCATCCACATTGCAAACGTATATAATGGGCTTTGTGGAGATAAGGAACAGATCGGCAACATACTTCTTATCCTCCTCGGATACCGGTGCCGACGAAGCGTTCTGAAACGATTCAAGATGCTCTTTGTATTTATTCAGCACCTCCAGCCCATGTTTGGCATCCTTGTCGCCCACCTTCACCAGCTTTTCCAGCTTGGCAATCTTTTTCTCCACCGATTCCAAATCCTTAATCTGCAGCTCAAGGTTAACCGTTTCGATATCCCTCACGGGATTCACCGAACCGTCAACGTGGGGCAGATTCGCGTCATCAAAGCATCGCAGTACGTGGATTAAGGCGTCGCAGTTGCGAATATCGGCCAAGAATTGGTTTGCTCCCTTATCGGCTCTGCCGGAACTTTTGGTTAAACCGGGGATATCTACAATTTCAACGGTGGCATGCACAATCCGCTCTGTCTCCTGGTACTTGTTCAACTCCTTAAGCCTTTCGTCGGGAACGTTGATTATGCTAAGGTTGGTTTTACTGCCAAACGAAAAACTGCTTGTCTCGGCCTTGGTTTTAGACATGCAGTTGAATATGGTACTCTTTCCGACATTGGTAATACCAATGATTCCACACTGTAAACTCATGTTTTCAATTTAAGACTGCAAATGTACTGAGTAGAAACTAAAAAAGGGCAAGGTTTGATAAAAAAGCCAACGGTTCGGGAGCAAATGCAGATATATGCCGAACCATTTAAACGGTACAAAACGAGAGTACTTTATCCCACTGAAATTTATATCCCTTCGGGATTAAGCAATTTTGCAATTTTCCCCTTCAGGGCATTGGAATCGTAGGGTTTCGTGATATAGTCAACAGCCCCCAACCCGAGAGCTTTGTTGACATGTTCAAGCTCAGTTAAAGCGGAAATAACTATTACAGGCGTTTTATCCTTACGTTTTTGCATATGGCCTAAAAACTCAAAGCCATCCATTTCGGGCATCATCAAATCCAAAAGAATCAACTCGTATTTCTCCTTTTTCAACTCGTTCAGCGCATCAGCAGCTCTCTGGAAGCCAACAGGCGTGTATCCCCACGCTTTAAGAAACGACTCGGCGATAATCTGATTGAAATCGGAGTCTTCTACAACCATTACTCGTTTCGACGTACTCATACTTTTGTTTTTATGATGTTTCAAATTTATGAATTCTATTTCATATTAAAAATTTTTTTTATCCACGTTTTTACCGGTTTTAAACGGATTTTGGCAACTAAAAATCCCCCTTACAATATCATATCTTATTGATCATCGGGCTGTTTTGCGTTGTTAATAAAAATACTTAACCTTATAGAATAGTATTTCATATTTTTGCAATGAATGAAAAAAACCAATGCCTTGAAGTCATATGTGAATGCGGTTGAAACCCCGCTCATGAAGCAGTACAACGCCGTGAAGCGCAAGCATCCCGATGCCATTCTGCTATTCAGGGTGGGCGATTTTTACGAAACCTTCAGCGAGGACGCCATTAAAACATCTGAAATTCTTGGCATTACCCTTACACGTAGGGCCAACGGTGCCGCATCGTTTGTCGAATTGGCCGGATTCCCTCACCATGCCCTCGATACATATCTCCCCCGACTTGTCAGGGCAGGGCAACGGGTGGCTATCTGCGAACAGCTGGAAGACCCCAAGATGGCGAAAACCATTGTCAAGCGGGGCATTACCGAGCTGGTTACTCCCGGGGTATCGTTCAACGAGAACGTGCTGGAAAAAAAGGAGAATAACTTCCTTGCCAGTGTTCACATGGAAAAGAAGCAGGCAGGGGTTGCCTTTCTCGATATCTCAACGGGCGAATTTTACGCTGCCGAGGGCACTTACGAATACATCGATAAGCTGTTGACCAATTTTAACCCCAAGGAGGTTCTGGTCGAACGCTCCCTCTACCATGAGTTTACAGAATATTTTGGCACACGGTTTTACGTTTACAAATTCGAGGAGTGGGCATACCACGAGGATGGAGCGCGCGAAAAACTGCTGGCGCATTTCCAGGTTTCGAGCTTGAAAGGGTTTGGAATCGACAGCATAAGGCTTGGTACCATTGCTGCCGGTGCAGCACTCTACTACCTCGACCTCACCCAGCATCACAACGTCAGGCATATCACCTCTATCTCGCGCCTCGACGAGGATAAGTACGTATGGCTTGACAAGTTCACCATACGCAACCTTGAACTTTTCCACACGGTGCATGAGGGGGCAAAAACACTGGTGGATACCATCGACAAAACCCTATCGCCCATGGGCGCAAGGCTGCTAAAAAAGTGGATTGCACTGCCTCTAAAGGATACCAAGCCTATCACCGAAAGGCTGAACGCGGTTGAGTTCATGATTTCCCATGGCTCGCTGATGGAAAGCATGAAAGAGCGAATTAGGGAGATTGGCGATTTGGAGCGGGTAATCTCCAAAGCCGCCGTGGGGCGCATTTCGCCACGCGAAATGATTAGCCTCAAGAATGCTTTACTGGCCCTCGCTCCCATCAAGGAGGCGTGCGACGGCTCAGCCGACCCAACCCTCCGGAGAATTGGGGAACAGATAAACCTGTGCACCTTAATCCGCGATCGCATAGCCAAAGAAATTGTCCCCGACCCCCCTGCCCTTCTGAACAAGGGCAATGTAATAGCCAATGGCGTAAACGCCGAGCTGGACGAGCTAAGGGGCATCATGCACTCAGGCAAGGAGTATCTCATCGACCTCCAGCAGCGCGAATCGGATCGAACCGGTATTCCATCGCTCAGGGTTAGCTTCAACAACGTTTTCGGTTACTACATCGAGGTTCGCAACACCCACAAGGATAAGGTTCCGCCCGAGTGGATACGCAAGCAAACCCTGGTGTCGGCCGAGCGCTATATTACAGAGGAACTTAAGGAGTACGAATCGAAAATTTTAGGTGCCGAGGAGAAAGTGTTAGCCATAGAGCAGCAGCTGTTCGAACAGCTGGTTTTCAGCCTTTCGGAATACATTGCTCCCATTCAGCTCAACGCCAATCTGGTGGCCCAGCTCGATTGCCTGCTCTCATTTGCTGCCTGCGCCATTGCCTTCAACTACAATAAGCCCGAGGTGAACGATTCTCTTACTATTGCCATTGAGGAGGGACGGCATCCGGTAATCGAGAGAATGTTGCCATCAGGAGAGGAATACGTTACCAACGATACCACTCTGGATACGGAGAACCAACAGATAATCATCATTACAGGGCCCAACATGTCGGGTAAATCGGCACTGCTTAGGCAAACAGCGCTAATCGTTCTGCTGGCGCAGATTGGTTCGTTCGTGCCGGCTAAATCGGCCAAAATCGGAGTGGTTGACAAAATTTTCACCAGGGTTGGCGCTTCCGACAACATCTCGCTGGGTGAATCGACTTTTATGGTGGAGATGCTCGAGGCAGCCAGCATACTGAACAACATCTCGGAGCGCAGCCTAATCCTGCTCGATGAGATTGGGCGGGGTACTTCTACCTACGATGGCATATCCATTGCTTGGGCAATGACCGAGTATATCCACGAGCACCCGTTTGGAAAGGCCAAAACTCTGTTTGCCACTCACTACCACGAGCTGAACGAGATGGAGAGCTCATTCCCCCGCATTAAAAACTACAATGTCTCCATCAAAGAGATGGATAACAAGGTCATATTCCTCAGAAAATTGATTCCCGGCGGCAGCGCACATAGCTTTGGAATCCACGTTGCCCGTATGGCCGGAATGCCCCCCAGCGTGGTGAAAAGGGCCAACGAGGTGCTTAAGGAGCTGGAACGAAACCCTCAGAATGAAAAATTTACCAAGCCCGGACACGACCTTGGAAAGCAACGCGAGGGCTATCAACTTAGCTTTTTCCAGCTGGACGACCCCGTTTTAAAGCAGATTCGCGATCAACTGGCAAAGCTGGATATCAACAACCTTACACCAATCGAAGCTTTGAACAAACTCAACGAAATTAAACGCCTATCGGGATTGTAACTCCTCCGGATACCCTATGATTGCCCTCGATTAACCCTCTCCGCACAAATTTCTCAATTCACCAAACCGGTTAAATACTGCCCCACACTGCCTCTATTGCTGATTGTAGGGCTATCAGCGTTGCCATAGTGCTCTCGCTGCAATTTCTTTATGGCATTTCCAAACAAAAATGCCTAACGTTTACTTTTTCAAAAATCCATAGAATTATACTATCGTTTAAAAAAATATTAACAACCTAACTGATTATTTCACAAACATATATGTCGCATAACACTGTTTTACAACATAATATTTTAGGCATTTATATGTTCTATAACATAATTGCTGTTATATTTGCCCCAGAATTTGGGGACAAAATTACGTATGGTTATGATAAAAAAGGTTCTTATTGCCAATAGGGGCGAGATTGCTGTTCGCATTATCTGTTCGTGCCGCGAACTGGGGATTCGAACGGTGGCCATATACTCCGATGCCGACAGGACGTCAATGCATGTTCGCCATGCAACCGAGGCATACCATATAGGCCCTTCGCCATCGCACGAGAGCTACCTAAATGCCGACAAAATCATTGAAATTGCAAAGATCTCCGGCGCCGATGCTATCCATCCCGGGTACGGTTTTCTTTCCGAAAATGCCAATTTTGCCCGCAAATGCAACGAAGCGGGCATCATCTTCATCGGGCCTTCGGCTGAGGCCATCACCCTTATGGGTGATAAAATAACAGCACGTCAAACCATGATACAAGCAGGCGTACCGGTAGTTCCGGGATCGGAGCATAGCGTAGCCGGCGAAGAGAATGTCAATGAAATTGTGCAGGCCATTGGTCTTCCTGTAATTATCAAAGCCTCTGCCGGAGGCGGTGGAAAAGGAATGAGGTTGGTACGGGAGGCATCCGAGCTAATCCCTTCGCTTCGTTTGGCCCAATCCGAAGCCCTATCGGCTTTCGGCAATAGCACTGTTTACGTTGAAAAGTACATCGACTCGCCCCACCACATCGAGTTTCAGATTTTGGCCGACAGGTTTGGCAATACGGTGCACCTCTTTGAGCGGGAATGCTCGGTGCAGCGCAGGCACCAAAAGGTGGTAGAAGAAACCCCCTCACCTTTCCTCACCCCCGAACTTCGCCAACGCATGGGCGAGGCAGCGGTAGCGGCCGCAAAAGTAGTTGCCTATGAGGGTGCAGGTACGGTTGAATTTCTGGTTGATGCCAACCATAACTTCTACTTTCTTGAGATGAACACCCGGTTGCAGGTTGAGCATCCCATTACCGAATACACCACAGGCATTGACATTGTGAAAGAGCAAATATCCATCGCCTCGGGAATGCCCTTGTCTTTCGGGCAAAATAATTTAGCCCAGTTCGGCCATTCCATAGAGTGCCGCATATCCGCCGAGGATCCTTTCAATAATTTTATGCCAAGCCCCGGAGTGATTCGACACGTAAGTCAGCCCAACGGGCTGGGGATCAGGATTGACAGCTATGTTTACGAGGGGTATGAGGTGCCGATGTATTACGACCCTATGATCAGCAAGGTAATTGTATGGGGAAGAACCCGCGATGAGGCCATCGAACGCATGAGACGTGCTCTTTTTGAATACAAAATTGCCGGAATAAAAACCTCAACCGCATTCCTGGAGCGGATAATGCGGAATAAAAGTTTTAAAAACGGGATCTACGACACGCACTTTATTGACATGCACGGCGATGAGCTGTTCCAAAGGCATACCGATGAGAGTGCAGTTTGCGCAGATATGGCGATAATTGCTGCATACATGGATTATACCTCAAAAATCGAGAAGATTGCCATGGGCGATTACTCCCTCCAACGCAATGGCGACAATAGGTGGAAAGAGTATGGTTTGAAGAAAGCAGTTCAACGAATTTAGCACGGAATGGCACTTGAACTTAAAATAGGCGATCGGGAAGCCAGCGTTAAACTGGTGAACAGGGAGGGTACAAAAGCCACAATTGATGTTGACGGCATTGAATATGAAGTCGATATAATTATGGTAGGGGAAGGGGTATATTCCATTATTCACCAGGGCAAATCGTATAACGTGGAGCTAATTCCGGGCAATGGCCCAAAAAACTACCATGTGAACACATACCAGTCATCGTACGATGTTTCGATTGTTGATGCACAGGTACGTTACCAGCAAAGCCGCAGTAAGGATAGCCTCGACTCAGGCGATAAAATTATTACCACACCAATGCCGGGAAGGGTTGTACAAATACCCGTTGCCGAAGGTGAGGAAGTTCTTAAGGGAACAACAGTAATTATAATATCGGCAATGAAGATGGAAAGTGAATACCGTGCCCCTGCCGATGGGAAGATTAAAAAAATCTTTGTCAAAGAGGGCGATTCCATCGCAGGCAATCAACCGCTAATTGAGTTTGAATAGGGCTTAATGGTCTGGCCAATAGATAAGTCTGCATGCAAAGCCCTATTGCCCAAAGCGACAAACAACCACAACCAAATTACCTCAACCCATGGACAGTTTGGAAAAAAAGTATGAGTATTTTGAAAGCAGAATAAAACTTGCCGAAGAGGGCTCAGGCCCCGATCGAATTCGTAAACAGCACGATGCCGGCAAAAAAACGGCGCGCGAACGGGTTGCCGAACTCCTCGATCCGGGTTCCTTTAACGAGTTTGATAAACTGGTAGTACACCGTTCCACCGAGTTTGGCATGGACAAGTATCATATTCCGGGGGACGGCGTAATCACCGGATACGGGAAAATCGACGGAATTACCGTGTACGTTTACGCATACGATTTTACCGTATTTGGAGGGACTCTCAGCCGCGCCAATGCAGATAAAATAATTAAGCTGCAAAACATGGCCCTGAAAATGGGCGCTCCGATAATTGGACTCAACGATTCGGGCGGCGCCCGGATTCAGGAAGGAGTTCAAAGCCTGGCAGGGTATGCCGAAATTTTTTACAACAACGTTCGCAGCTCCGGAGTCATTCCGCAAATCACATGCATTATGGGCCCCTGCGCCGGAGGCGCAGTATATTCACCCGCCCTCAACGATTTCATCATCATGGTGAAGGACACCAGCTATATGTTTGTTACCGGCCCCGATGTTGTAAAAGCGGTTACGCACGAGGAGGTTACCAAGGAGCAATTGGGGGGTGCCTCCACCCACAGCTCGAAAAGCGGCGTGGCACATTTTGTCGCCGATAACGATGAGCAGGCGCTCATGCTCATCCGTGAGCTGGTTAGCTTTCTACCTTCGAACAACATGGAGCAAATCCCGGTGGTGCCCTCTACCGACGACCCCCTTAGGGAGGACGAGGAGTTGCAAACCCTTATTCCGGCCGACCCCAACAAGCCATACGATATCAAGGATTTGATTCATGTTGTGCTCGATGATAGGAACTTCCTCGAGGTTCAACCCCACTTTGCCAAAAACATTGTCGTAGGGTATGGACGATTGGCCGGACAAACCGTTGGCATTGTTGCCAACCAGCCTGCACATCTGGCCGGAGTACTCGACATCGACTCATCGGTTAAGGCAGCGCGGTTCATCCGCTTTTGCGATGCATTCAACATTCCACTGATCACCTTTGTCGATGTACCCGGCTTTTTACCGGGGTTAACGCAGGAAACCAACGGCATAATAAAACATGGGGCAAAGTTGCTCTACGCCTACTCCGAGGCAACAGTGCCCAAAATTGCTGTAATAACAAGGAAAGCTTACGGTGGTGCTTACTGTGTGATGTCGAGCAAGCAGGTAGGTGCAGACGTTAACTACGCCTACCCTACCGCGGAAATTGCTGTAATGGGCCCCGAAGGTGCGGTTAATATTATCCATCGGAATAAATTTTCAAACGACGAAGAGCGCCAAAAGCTGATAGACGAATACCGCGAAACTTTAGCCAATCCATATAAAGCAGCAGAACTTGGTTATATCGACGAGATAATCTATCCACGGCAAACCCGCACGAAGCTGATACAGGCACTGGAGTTAACAAGCAATAAAAGCCAGCAGCAACCACCCCGTAAACACGGGAATATTGTATTGTAACAATCTAACATTCAATATAAAAGATGCGAAATTGCCGGAATTTGGCAAAAAAATGCCCATTTGTTTGGGAGATATTCAATATTGATATATTTTTGCAATCTCTATTGAAATGCGGAAATAGCTCAGTTGGTAGAGCACAACCTTGCCAAGGTTGGGGTCGCGAGTTCGAGTCTCGTTTTCCGCTCTGACCTAAAAAAGCGGATGGACTCCGCTTTTTTAGTATCCGTTCTAAGTTTTGGGGCCCGGGTGGTGGAACTGGTAGACACGCAGGACTTAAAATCCTGTGGCCATTGCGGCTGTGCGGGTTCAAGTCCCGCCCCGGGTACTAAATAATCCTCGCAATGCAGTTGCCTTGCGAGGATTTTTGTTATGGCAGGTCGATGGTCAAAACAATTTCAGCTGGCTTGCATATCCATCCGCATTCTCCAATTCAAGAAGCCGGCTTTTGGCCCTGAGGCCACCTGCATAACCTACCAACTCGCCGTGGCTTCCTACGATCCTGTGGCATGGAATTATTATGGAAATGGCATTGGCACCGTTGGCTGCAGCCACTGCCCTAACGGCGGTTGGGTTTCCCAATTTAACTGCCAGCGACCTATAGCTCTCTGTACGCCCATAGGGAATTTTTATCAATTCCTGCCATACCGTTTTTTGAAAATCAGTCCCCACCAACAACAGTGGCACGTCGAAAACCTTTCTTTGGCCTTGGAAATATTCGTTAAGCTGCTCCACGGTCAGGCGCGTGAGATCGGTTTGTCCGATAATATAATCGCATTGCAATCCGGTTTTCAACCGCCTGTCAATGGCCTGTCTCATCTTCCGATGGCGCCAGTCGCAAAGGCACAACTTCCCCCGATAATCCCCTATAATCAGCTCACCGTAAGGCGACTGGAAGTAGTGAACATATATGCCCATAAACCGAAATAAACTTATCAGATTCAGGTTGAAACGTCGGGAAGATACGAATTTTTAAACGAAAGTATTCGGCAATTTCAATTGGAAATAGAGGTTATATAGATAAGGAGGTTTCTTCAGTCTTAAATGTAACGATTTGCTAACAAAACGGATAAACGGCACAACTTATACCATAAAATGCTAATTTTGCTGCATGATAAAGCCACGTTTACCGATCCAAACAATTAAATATCAATACGATGTTTGATAAAATCAAAAATTATTTTTTAAAACTGCTAAATAACCCTTTCATTAAAACCCCATTATTAGCCTTGGCTATTGTAGTAGTTGCCGGAATACTCCTTTTCATATTCCTCTATTTTTTTACCAGGCACGGGCAAGGCTACCCCGTACCCGATTTTACCGGAATGGACAGGCAGCAGTACTTGGCTGTGGCCAAGAAAAACAAAATGCGGATTGAGATTTCCGACTCTGTTTTCATAATGACCCGCAACCCAGGTACGGTTATTTCGCAAACCCCTACTCCGGGAGTTAAGGTTAAAGCCAACCGCAGGGTTTTCCTAACGGTCAATGCCACCAATCCTCAACCCGAGGAAATGCCAAATGTAGTTGGGTTAACACTTCGTCAGGCCAAGTCAACGCTCGAACTGAAAGGGTTCGTTTTGGGAAACCTCTCTTTTAAACCCGATATTGCAATCAACAATGTTCTGGAACAGCACTACTTGGGAAGCGCGATATCACCCGGGGAGTTTATTCCCAAAGGGTCAACCATAAACCTTGTTCTTGGGCGGGGCTTAAACAACGAGAAAACCGTATTACCCTATTTAGTTGGATTAACTTTGGCCGATGCACGCAATCTTTTACTCGAAGCTTCGTTAAATATGGGTAAAACCCGTTTTGATGAAACCGTGCAAAATTTCGTTGATTCACTCAATGCCCGTGTTTACAGCCAGTATCCGGGTTATATGCCCGAAACTTTCATTGGATTTGGTTCCAGGGTCGATTTATGGCTTACCATCAACGAATCGAGAATACCTCCGCCACCCGAAACCGATAAGGTTAAGGAGGAGGAGGAGCCCGTTCAGTTTGTAGAACCCGAAGAAGATATTTTTGAATGACAAATCGTCCGTTTCTCTTAACGTTTGTTTTCTTAGCTATCGCCTTTGGCTCACTGGCGCAGGGGGGAAAGGAGGTGCTAGTGGAGTTGGAAAGCATACCGATGGGAACAGTGCCACCCCTCACTTCCAAGGACAGGGAAGCCATCGAACTCCCGTTCTTCGACGATTTTTCGTGGGGTAAGCCCTACCCTACTCCCACGCTATGGCAGGGAGAAGATGTGCTGGTAAATACGGGCTATGCCATTAATCCCAAAACGGTGGGAGTGGCAACTTTCGATGCCATCGATCGCCATGGCGTCATTCACCACAACGCTTCTTCGTTACCTTTTTCGGCCGATACCCTTACATCGCATGCCATAAATCTCAACTTTCCCGGCGATACCACCATTTACCTCAGCTTTTACTACCAACCGCAGGGATTGGGCAACGAGCCACAGGAGCAGGACTCGCTGCTCCTCGAGTTTTTCGACCCTGTCAGTGAGGAGTGGGTTGGCACTTGGTCGGCATCGGCCCAGCTATCGAAAGGGAAAGTTGTTGAAAAGTACAAGTTGAGCAATACCCTCAAAACCATTGAGTCCGATACGCTGAACAAAAGTTTTATCAGAGTTCACTTTCCGGTAAAAGAGGCACGCTTCCTGAAAAACGGTTTTCGTATGCGATTCAGGAACATTGCTTCTCTGGCGCAAAATCAGCAGGTGCCAAGCATTCGCGGCAACTGCGACCATTGGCATTTGGATGTAGTTTACCTCGATATACACAGGTCATACAACGACAGTGCGTTGGACGACATTGCCTTTTACAAGCCGTTGGGCACAGTGCTTAAAAACTACGAGAGTATCCCCTGGAAACATTTCACCAATCAGGCTCAAATAGCAGAGTTGCCCAGCCCTTTCGGATTCCCCATTCACTATAGGAACCTTGGGGCAAGTACCCGAAACGTATCCCGATACTTCACTTTTCTCAATCATTCAACCGGTGTGCTAACCAGCTACTTCACCGGCTTTAACAACCTAAGTCCCTTTAAGGATACAACCTATAACCTCAACTATATCTACGATCTCGAATCGGAATGGGCCGATTCGGCGGTTTTCACCTTCAGCAGCTACCTGTTCTACACCGAAGCGCTGAACAAGGAGCACCTCAGATGGAACGATACCGTTCGATACGTTCAGCGTTTCCATAACTACTACGCCCACGACGATGGAACGGCCGAAATGGGCTGGGGGCTATTTGGCGAGGGTACTCAGAATGCAAGGGCAGCCGTGAAGTTCCACACTTACCGTGGTGATTCGCTGGTGGGGGTTTACATCTATTTCAACCGCACCCTCGGCAATGCCAATCAAAAATATTTTAAGCTGGCTGTTTGGGAAGACAATAACGGCATCCCGGGAGAATTGATTTACGAGCAGATAGGAATTAGACCGCTATTTACCGACAGCCTCAACCGTTTCTCCCTGTATAGAATTGAACAACCCGTTTGGATTGAAGCGGGTACCTTCTACATTGGCTGGATACAAACCACCCCCGATATGCTCAATGTGGGTTTCGACATGAATCGCGTGAGCAACAGCAAGCTGTTTTACAATATCACAGGACAATGGATAAACAGTCAATATGAGGGTAGCCTCATGCTTCGACCTGTATTTGGTGCACTCACCGAACCTCCCACACACATCCCTGTGATTACCAAAGAGTTCGATTTCAGCATTTACCCAAATCCTGCCCAAACGCAGTTCTCCATAAGCACTGACTTACCTCACGATGATATCAGCATAAGAGTGTTCAATACCATGGGACAGATGGTGCTATCTACCCGCCACACCAATCGGCCGATTTCAGTTGACAACCTGCCCAATGGCATCTACATCGTTCATTTATCCACTCAAAACTCCATGGTGAGAACCCGCAAACTAATTATCTCCCGATGAGAATGGGCGATTTTAACGGTGAGTACGACGACACGCTCGATTCCGTAGAAGAACAGGAATTGTTTGAGCATTTCCATTTCGATGTGGATAGGGGTCAAGCCATGATTCGTATCGACAAGTTCCTCACAAGTAAAATACAGAATGTCAGCCGGAACCGAATTCAGGCAGCCACCGATGCAGGTAACATACTGGTAAACGGCAAAGCCGTAAAATCTTCTTACAAGGTAAAACCACTGGATAGTATATCCATTGTAATGGCCTACCCGCCGCGCGACACCACCATCCTGCCCGAGGATTTGCCCATCAACATTATCTACGAAGATGAGCAGCTCATCGTTCTCAATAAGGATGCCGGCATGGTAGTACACCCCGGGCATGGTAACTTTTCAGGAACGCTGGTCAACGCTCTGATGTACCACCTGAAGGACGTTCCGCTGTTCAGCAGCGGTGAAGTGCGCCCCGGACTGGTTCACCGCATCGATAGGAATACTTCGGGGATTCTGGTGGTGGCCAAAACCGAGCTGGCCATGAACCATCTGGCACGCCAATTCTTTGAGCGAACTACCCAAAGAAAGTACATAGCTCTGGTTTGGGGCGATTTTGATGAAGACGAAGGTACCATAACCGGGAATATCGGCCGTAGCGTGAGGGACAGGAAAAAGATGCAGGTGTTCGCCGACGGCGAACAGGGCAAGCACGCCGTTACCCACTGGAAAGTGGTTGAACGGTTTGGATACGTAACCCTTGTGGAGTGCCAGCTGGAAACGGGACGTACCCATCAGATAAGGGTACATTTCGAATATATTCGCCACCCCCTTTTCAACGACGACCAGTATGGCGGCAATACCATTGTCAAGGGGACAACTTTTTCAAAGTTTAAGCAATTCGTTGATAACTGTTTCAGCATTTGCCCCCGGCATGCGCTCCATGCCCAATCGTTGGGATTTACCCATCCCACTTCGGGCAAAGCCATGTACTTCGAATCACCTATCCCCGAGGATATGCAAATGGTTATCGAAAAGTGGAGAACATACACTTCATCTAAAGTATCGGGAGGCGAATAATGTATTAAATTGCAGGGCAAAATTAATTGGCATTTACCATGGGAAACAAGCTGAACGTAGCCATTTTGGGCGGTGGAAACTCCTCAGAAAAAGAGATATCGCTTAAGGGAGTTAAACAAATTGCACAATGGCTAAATAAGGAGAGGTATAACGCTTTTCCCATCATCGTCGAAGGCACACACCTTACCCTTAAACACCCCAATCTGGGAGATATACCTGTATCATGGGATTCTTTTACCGCTAAGGCGAGTGACGAAACCATAGCTTTTCACTGCGCCATTATCGGCATTCATGGCCGACCCGGCGAAACGGGGCACCTTCAGGGATACTTAGAGATGATGGGTATTCCCTACACTACAGGTGGTGTAATGAGTACAGCCCTCACCTTCGACAAGGAAGCAACCAAGCAGATGATTAGGGATTTGAACATAAATCTATGCAAAATGGTGAGGGTTACCAAAGGGCAGCATGTTGATACACAGGAAGTAGTTAAATATCTGGGATTGCCTGTATTCGTCAAACCCAACGAAAGCGGCAGCAGCTACGGTATCACCAAGGTAAAACAAATCGATGGTATTTTACCGGCATTGCAATTGGCATACACCGAAAGTTTGGAAGCGCTCATTGAAGAATTCATCCCCGGCCGGGAGCTAACATGCGGGCTGGTAAAAACCAGGGATAAGAGCATTATCTTTCCCATTACCGAGGTTATCCCCAAGAATGAATACTTCGATTACGGTGCCAAATACAAAAACCAATCGGACGAGGTAACCCCCGCCCACATTAGCAACCAGCTGTCAGACCGTATCCAAAACATATCATCGGAGATATACGACAGGCTCAAGTGTCGGGGCATTGTTCGTATCGATTACATACTCAACAACGATAAACTGTACTTTTTGGAAGTGAATACCGTCCCCGGAATGAGCGAAGCCAGCATTATCCCACAGCAGGCAGCAGCCATGGGACTAAGTATGACCGATATATTCAGCCTGGTGATTGAAGATGCCATGCAACGGGGGTAACCCGTTTTTCAATTCCTGCCATTAGTAATGCCAACCCAACAGGTTCCAGAAATAGAGCTGCCAAAGGGCTGCAATGTGCACAATGCAAGTGAGAGTATAGAATAGTTTACTCCTTCTCCTCGTTGAAATCAAAGGCCAAAGCATGACCATATTGTAAAGATTGACCACGTTCAAGGGGATGAGAAGAATGGGAATTACCAGCAGGTACTTAATGGCTGCAGGAACAGAATAAACAACTGCCTCAGGGCCTCCAGCAAAGCTAAGCAACAACCCAACATAGAAAAACAATAGCAGGAACGATGTAGTCCACATGGATAATTTAACGCCAAACGGCATTGGCTTCGGTGCGCTGCCAAGGGCCTGATAGTTAAAACGCACAAAGAAAGTAATGGGCCAGTGGAACAGCACCACCAAGGAAAAGGCGATTACCAATACCATTATCAAAAGATGTAACCATTGGCTTTCGATGGGAGAAACCCTCTCGAAGGCAAATATGGACATGTTGCTCAAAAAGGCGTATTCAACATCACCCTTTTTGTCCACTTGAAAAACCATAGACTCAGAATCAAACTCCTTCCGAAATGAAAGGCTATCGGTGGGCACATAGTCGTCAACCTTTGAACCTGAAGCAATTTGTAACTTACCCTCTTTGGCTTTTACCCTCATGCGACCCATCAACGAGATTAGCTTCAGGTAATCGCTGTGGGGGTGCCTGTTCGTTTTATACTCCCCTGCAAACTTCGAAAGATACTCATCGCTCAGCGATATGGATGGCACCAGGGTATCCTGATGATGGAAAAACTTGTTTATAAGAAGGTTGGCAACCTCGCCATAGGCCTCTCCCCCCTTCATGCTGTTGAATGATAAGAATATGCCGATGTCCTGTTCGGGAAAAACGGCCAGCAGGGTGTGAAACCAAAAAGTGTCGCCTCCGTGCCCGAAGATATGCACACCCTTGTTACTCATATCCATAAAACCATGCAGGCACGGATTGGTTCCTGGAGCATGCACCAAAACGGGGTTCAACATGCTTTCAAAAGTAGATTCGGAAACGATTTTAGCATCCCCAAGTGAGCCCTTATTCAACAGCATCTGCATGAATCTTGCCATATCGGCAGCCGTGGAGCTTACTGCCCCTGCCGGGGCAAGGGGAATATACTCAAACGATTTTTCCGTGATTACCCCGTTTTCATTGGTGTATCCCTTTGACATATCAGCCTTCAGATATCCCGGCAAAGGCTGGCGAAATGTGGTGGAGTACATCTTCAATGGATTAAAAATATTCTGCTCCACGTAATCGTTCCACTCCATTCCCGAAACCAACTCCACAATATGAGCCGCAATGGCAACAGCATGATTGGAGTAGGAAGCCTGCACACCGGCAGGTCGCACCCGTTTGGGGATTTGGGTGGGTAAAAGATTGCTCAACGGAAGTACGGAAAGGGAATCGTCGGAAAAAAGTTTTATCATCTTATCTTCAAATCCGGCGGTGTGACTCATGATATGCCTCATGGTAATAGGACCATCGAATGCCTCGGGAATTTTAAAGTCCTTTAAATAGGTATTGACATCGGTATCAAGGTCAATCTTGCCCTGTTCAACCATCTGCATAACGGCAAACCACACGAACAGCTTGGAAACCGAACCGATACGAAACATGGTTTGAGAGGGGTTGACGGGAATCCGTTGGTAATAATCGGAGTAGCCATAACCCTTGGTCACAACTATCCCGTCATCCTTTACCAAGGCTAAAGCCGCTCCGGCTATATGCTTCTCCAGAAGCTGAGTTTCTAAAACTCCATCAAGAAAGCACTCGATGTGGTCTTCCTTTATTATCTGCGACATGGAAATGTTTGAAAGCAGAAGGAAAACAGGTAATAATCTGATTAACTTCATAATAGTAGGTGGTTTTTGGTGGGTAATGAGATATGGGTAACGTATGAGACTGCGAATTTTAAAAACTTTTATAAAAAAACAAAACAATATCCACTATTAACAGTAACAGACTGACACGATTATGACATTATTTCCGAAACCGAAAGAACGCCCTATAGCAATTCTTTCCGCAATACAGCCGCATCCTGGGGCGAAAGGTATCCCAAGGGGATATCGAACACCGTTTTACAACCCGTGTGACCCTCAGCAGCCATTCGGGCCACTGCTCGGGCATATGCCAACAGCACGCCCGATGTAAACTCCGGATTACTTTCCAAAGTGAGTGAGCACTCCATCATGTGCCTATTGCCATTGGCACTTTTTCCTGTTGTTACAACCACCCCGCCGTGGGGCATTTTACTGTGTTCCTCAAGCAAAGTTTTCTCATCAACAAAATGCACTATTGTTTCGTACCCGTCGAAGTAGTGCGGCATTCCCTTAATGGCCTTTTCAATTTCTTTCCTATCGGCATTCTCTTCGGCCACCACAAAGCAAACCCGTGTATGTTTATCGGCGGCAGCAAACGTGGGCTCCTCTCCATCGCGTACTCTTTGCAATGCATCGTCTTTAGGGATGGTGTACTGCACTCCGTTTTTCACTCCGGGCACTCGCCTGATGGCATCGCTATGGCCCTGGCTAACCCCTTTGCCCCAAAATGTGTAGCCTTTGCCCGTGGGCATCAGGGTCAATCCCAACAATCTCAACATGGAAAATAATCCCGGATCCCAGCCAGCCGATATCAGCGATAGCGTACCATGGGCCCGGTTTATAGCATCAACCTTTTCGTAGTATCGGGGGATGGATGCATGGGTGTCAAAGCTGTCCACAGTATTGAAATGACAAGCCACCTTTTCAATCTGCTCGGGAAGATCTTGTGCCGAACCGCCACAGAGGATTACCACATCCAAAAGTCCCCTGAACTTGTGTAGTTCGTCTATGGAATAGGCCGGGTATTTTGCATTGATACTTTGTGGGTTACGACGGGTGAATATGGCCTTAAGTTCCATATCAGGGTTTTGCTGCACCGCCAATTCCACGCCCCTCCCCAGATTGCCATACCCCACTATTCCGAAACGGTA
>JAKQEF010000195.1 GCA_029558675.1 Bacteroidota bacterium
CGTGCAATTGCCTTTTGATTCAAAGCATGGAAAATTGAAACCCTTTCGAACTTGGGATGACCGGTAAGGCGAGCAACCTCCTGCATCTCGTCAACAACCACCGGGTCGGCAATGAACGCTTTGGCATCCGGCAAGGTAGAGGCAATATCATCGGCTATCAATGCGCCCAGATTGCTGGCGTGTTCGCCGCGTATGCAGTTCATCAAATCGGCCTTCATGCGCGAATTGACGTAGTAAACGCCCGATTCGATTGGCTTTATCAGGCCACCCCTACCAACCACAGCAGTAATTTTGCTAACATCGATTTCGGCCTCCTGTAACTCCTTAAGAATTATCTCACGGCGAAATTCAAACTGGTCAGCAATTCTCCTGTATTGACTCAACTCTTCTGCATTGTGACGAATGGTTTTCAAAAATATGGACTTCGTATTGCAGTACACTGCAATCTTGGTGGATGTTGACCCGGGATTTATGGCCAGAATATTAACATCTTCCATCGCTACGATGATTTTAAATTGAGCACTCTATTTCGATGCGTTTGCGGCAAGAGCTATGGAATACATTTTGGATTTAACGCTATCGCCACGCGATGTAAGCACGCATGGGACTTTTGCCCCTACAACCATTGCCCCCAACTCGCCCTTGGCCAGCTTGGTGCATGCTTTGAAGAATACGTTACCACTCTCGATGTTGGGGAAAAGGATACAGTCGGCATCGCCGGCTACCTCGCCTGTCAACTTTTTAATTTGAGCCGATTCTTTGTCAATGGCCACATCCAATGCCAATGGGCCATCAATCAAAGCGTCTTTAATCTGTCCCCTATCGCCCATTTTGGAGATAATGGTTGCGTCCACACAGGCTGGCATGGCTGTAGAAACCTGCTCTGTTGCCGCCAGGAGGGCAACTTTGGGCTTTTCGATGCCAAGCGAGTGGGCAACATCGACCAGGTAGTTGGTTATGGCAATCTTTTGGCTGATATCCGGTGCCGGAATTATGGCCACATCGCCTACTACCAGCAATTTTGGATACGTTGGTACCTGTACCACTGTTACGTGCGAAAGCACAGCCTTTGGGGGCATTAGCCCGGTTTCCTTGTTAAGGATGGCACGCATGTACTTGTCGGTACTCACAAGGCCTTTCATCAGCACATTACCCTCACCTTTATTGATTAACTCCACCGCTTTATTGGCAGCTTTCATCTCGTCGTTCTCCTGAACAATTCTAAACTTCGCAGGGTCAATTTTATGCTTGGCACAAACCTCCTTAATGGTTTTTTCGTCCCCCACAAGGGTTGCCTCAACAATTCCCATGTCCACGGCCATGCTAACCGCTTCAATGGTATGGTCATCGTTGGCATAGGCGGCTACCAATCTCTTCTTGGGCTTGCTCTTAAGTACATCGAAGAGCTGATCTAATTTTGTAATCGACATATCCTATTAACTATTAAATGTTTAACAAATTATTATCATTTTACTTCTTATTCATACGGCTAACAATAGAAGCTGTATCGGAGGCAATAACCAGCTCCTCGTTGGTTGTAATGGCCATAACCTTAACCTTGGAGTTGGGTTTGGTTAGCATAACATCCTTAGCCCTAACGCCATGATTGGCCTTTTTGTCAAAATCAACACCCATGAATGCCAGGGGTTCGCAAACTTTTTCGCGCAGGCAGAAATCGTTCTCGCCAATGCCACCTGTAAAGATAATCAAATCTACGCCCCCCATCGAAGCGGCATAAGAGCCGATAAACTGTGTAACACGGTAGTTGTACATATCCAAAGCCAGCTTGGCCCTCTCGTGTCCTTCATTGGCAGCAGTCTCCAAATCGCGCATGTCTGACGAAAGACCGGATATACCGGCAACACCGCTCTTCTTATTAATTAAATCACTGATACCCTTAAAGTTGAGATTCTCTCTCTCGGCAATATAGAGCAGTACACCGGGGTCGATACTACCACAACGGGTACCCATTATCAAACCATCCACAGGGGTAAAGCCCATGGACGTATCCACAGACTTTCCATTTTTGATGGCAGCAATGGAAGCACCATTGCCCAAATGGCACGTTATGATGTTGACCTTATTAAAATCGAAATCGGCTAATTTACAGGCTTTTTTGGCCACATATTTATGGCTTGTTCCGTGGAATCCATACTTACGAATTTTGAAAGTTTCGTAATACTGATATGGAATTCCATACATAAACACATGCTGAGGCATGGTTTGATGGAAAGAGGTGTCGAAAACTGCCACCTGAGGAATTCCGGGCAGCAGACCCTCCATGGAAAGTATCCCTTTCAGGTTTGCCGGGTTGTGCAGGGGTGCCAACTCGATGCATTTTTCGATTTCGATTTTAACCTTTTCGGTTATAAAACTGCTCTCGGTGAAGAATTCGCCCCCATGTGCCACCCGATGTCCCACAGCCTTAATATCGGCCAAACTTTTTATAACTCCATGCTTTTCATCAACAAGGGCTTTTAAAATCAGATCTATGCCTACCGTATGGTCGGGAATATCGCGAACCACTTCATAACGCTCTTTACCCTCAGGTTTATGGGTAAGAATACCATCGGTAATACCAATACGCTCAACGATACCCTTCGCAAGGACCTTTTCCTTTTCGCACATATCAATCACTTGATATTTAATCGAAGAGCTGCCACAATTTAAAACAAGTACAATCATTTAGGAAATTTTATTTGATTATCAATAGGTTACCACTAAAAAACGCGATTAACAAACATAATAAAAAAAACTTTGTGCTGTTAAATTATTAACATGTTAGGCAGACTGAAAATAAAGTATTTTATCAATCCTCACTGCTATGTAATTGAAAAACAGGCTTGTTGTTTTCCTGCGTTGTGATTAATAACATCTTTTAAGCCCGAAAAGGGTATTGTGAACGGTCAGCACTGTTAAGTTGTGCCGTTCAATAAAAAGAAACTAATAACCGGGAAGTGGCTATTTTCGGTTTTTAATTTATATCAACTCCAAACTTTCGCTGGGAAGCCATCCCTTATTGCCATCGGCAATGCGTATTTCGACCCACTGCCCGAGTGCTTTAGTTATTTCGACCTTTGTTCCCGAATGAAGTATGAATAGGTCCTTACCCGTTTCACCGGGAGAACTTTTAACCGATACAACCTGTTGAAAGATGATGGCGAAGTTATGCAGGTTTTCGTTGCGTTTTTGCTGCGCGCTAAAAATCATTGCCATAGTGGTTATCAGTAGCACTAAAACACCAAAAGCAAAGCTGATCCGTTTGACCCATGTCCTGCGTGCAAACCAGAAAATAAGGGCCAATAAAAGCAGCAGGCCAAAGAAAATAATGCCAATGCGTGCCCATCCATTGGATGTGAACAGGTTTCGAACACCACGATACCATTTGGTAAGAAAAAATACCGGCAGGGGTTCAATTCTATCCACCGTGTAGGTTCGGGCAAATTCGAGGTTGAAGAGAATATCCTCATCGTTTGGTTTCTGACGGTAAGCACGCTCGTAGCTGAGTATGGCATAGGGTATTTTGCCCAGCTGAAAATAGGCATTACCCAGATTGTAGTAAAGTTCAGCATTGTGATAACCGCTATCCACAAGGGATTGATACAATTCCGCAGCCCTATCGTAATCGGCCTGAATGTAATGTTCATTAGCCTGATGAAGCAATGAATCGGGTTGCGAACGGGCAATCAGAGCGGATGCAAGAAAACCGATTATGAACGTGGTTGTTAACAGTCTCATGGGGTTGTCATTTATCTCATCAAAATGGGTATTTCAACACTGCTGTATTTAAAAAACTACTTTTCGATAACTCCATCCAGTCGGATAATTAGCGCCAGAGCCCTCTCGTACTGCTCATGCAGCTGATGCTGTTCGCTTGCCGGCGCATAGCGGGCATACTCGCAAAGCGAAACGATGTGGGCAAACTCCTCGGTATCATCAACCGAAACATTGTGTGCCAGAAGAGTATCCCTGGCATTTTCGCTGGTGAGGTTAGCCACAGGGATGCTTAACTTATCCGAAACGTACCCCCACAGAGCCTTAAGCAACTCTTCGTAAAACTTCTCGCTATTGGCCTCTCCCAGATGCCGCTGAGCCTGTTTCAGCCTTTTGCGGGCCATTTTGTTGGCTTTCTTGGTGCGCACCAAAGTAGCATTGCCCCTCAGCTTAAGCTGATAGCTTATCCAAAAGAATAACCCAACAAATGCAAGGATTGCCAAGATGATGATTACAAAGAATTTTGTACTGCCAAACAGCAGTGTATATGCAGTGGCAAGGGTAAAACCTTCGGTTTTAATAAATCGAATATCCTGCCCGATAAAGCGTATATCCTCCTTACCAAAACTACCCACCATCTGCATGGTTGATTGTTCGCTGCCATCGGCTTCCACCTTGAGCGATAATGGCTTGGATCTTAGAGTGATATATTTTTCCTGGGCAGGGTCGAAATAGGAGAACTCCAACGTACCCATATCGAAGTTACCCGGTGCCCGAGGGATTGCCACAAACTCAAAGTTTTTCGAGCCCGATGCGCCTTGCGATGTGGTATTTATCCTATCGGTGGTTTTGGGGTCGAACACCTCGAAACCGGCCGGGAATGTAAATTTGGGAGTTTCAATAAGGCGAAGATTTCCACTTCCGGCTACCCTTACCTTAAGGTTAATCGCCTCGTTGGTTTTAGCCTCGGTTTTATCCAGCGATGCCTCCAGATTGTAGTGCCCCACGGCTCCGGTAAATGATGCAGGGGCATTTGGCGGCAGATCACGGATTTTCAAAACCGTTGGTTTGCTCACCAGCCTTCGGCGAACCGTTTGGTAAGTGCCAAAAAACTCATCGAACATGGACTGAGGGCGACCGCCCCGTTGCTGCATTAGGATAACGATTTCGAACGGGTCAACAGGCACGTCGCCTGTCCTCTGTGCGAAAAGCAGGTACTTTTTAAGTACGCCGGAGTTGTATATTTTCCCGTTTATATTTACCCTTTGGAATTCAACATGGCTTGGAGTTTCCACATCCTGGCTCCAAAAACCGTTGAATGACGGGAACTTAACCTCATCGAATCCAGAAATATTTTGCCGTGTGTAAATTTTAACCGTTGCCAGTATGGGTTGCCCCCTGTAGGCAGTTTGCCTGTCGTACTCGATGGCTACAAAAATATCCTCATCCGAACCCGCCTGCGTGCCTGCCGATTCAGGCTGGCGTTGTTGCCTACTTTGCTGCTGCCCGGCTGCGCCGCTCCGCACTACTTCAATGGTCACGGGTTGGGTTTTATACTCTTTTTTCGATACGGTTACTGTGGCAGGGTCAATAGTCATTTTACCCTCGGCGGTAGCCTCGAGGATGTATGTGTACGAATACTCGTAGGTTTGAGTCATCTGGCCGTTGATAATCTGCACACTGCTGCTCGACGAGGTGCTGGGGCCGGCCAGAATGTAAAATCCTTCGAAGGAGGGGGGTCGGAACTCCTGCGGCCTGGCATTGAGCATATAGGTTAGCCTGAATTGCTCTCCCACTGCCACCACGTTGGGTGCGGTTGCTGTAAACTCAACATCTTGAGCCACAGCAAGGCTGACACACGATGCCAAAAAAAGCACTATGGCGATGAACTGTTTTCTATGCATAGCCTAAACTTTACCAATTCTTTTCAACTCGTACCTGTTTCTGCTTAGCCTGTTCGGCTCTTACCCTTTCCTGAACATCCTGTTCCGTATTCTGTATTGCCTCCAACATCCTTCTGGCATCTTCAGGAGAAATCTGTTGCTCCTGCTGCTCTTGCTTCTGTTGATCCTGTTGTTGCTGCTGATTCTGCTGTTTATCGTCCTGCTTATCCTGCTTGTTGTCTTTCTGCTGATTATTGTCCTGCTTATCATCCTTTTTATCGTCTCCGCCTTCTTGGTTCTGCTGTTGCTGTTGCTGCTGTTGTTGCTGCAAAAGCATTCTTTGTGCCTGAGCCAAATTATACTTGGTTTCCATATCCTTGGGATTGCACCTAAGGGAATTCTTGTATGCCTCCACGCTCTCGCCAAATTTTTGCTGTTTGAAAAGCGTATTGCCAAGGTTATGGTAAATTTTTGCCTTATCCTTATCGTTTACCTTTTGATCTGATAAATCGTTGAAAAGCTGAGCCGATTCCTCAAACTTCTCCTGCTTGTAAAGGGCGTCGCCCAGGTTGAAATTGGCCTTGTACGATTCGGGGTTTTGATCGAGCGCAGAGCGGTACGAAACCTCCGCATCGACGAAATTATCCTTTTTGAACTCCCTATTGCCCTCCCTGATACTTTTCCGCTCCGACTGCCCAAAGGTCAGGTCTGTACCGATGGAAAGCAACACAACCGACAATGAAATATAACGAACAATCAAACGCATAATCCCATTAAAATTGAATCTTATTCCTGTCATTTTCTTACTCCAAACAGATTTAACCTTTGTAAAAGCCTGTTCTTTCTTTCGAGTATGAATATCTCGATGAACAAAAGGATAAGCGCAACAGCAAATAGGTATTGAAACTGATCGTCATACTCGGAATAGACCTTGTCTTTAAATTCAACCCTTTGCATGCGATTTATCTCCTCATACAGTGGCAATAAGCCTATTTGCGTATTTGTAGCCCTTACATACCTTCCACCGCCTGTAACTGCAACCTTCGACAGCGTTTCCTCGTCGAGGCGGGTAACCACAACATTACCGTCCCTGTCCTTCAGGAAATCCTGCCTCTCCTTTCCTGTTGGTATGGGGGCTCCCTGCGGCGACCCAATGCCAATGGCATGGATTACTATTCCCTTTTCGGCTGCACGGCGTGCAGCGCCCACCGGGTCGTCTTCATGGCTTTCGCCATCGGAGATTACCACAATCACCTTGCTGGTCTCTTCCTGCGGGCTGAATGAATTTGCCGCCAGGCTGATGGCAGAGCCAATGGCCGTTCCCTGTTTTGACACTATACCCGGGTTTATGGATGAAAGGAACATCTTGGCCGAAGTATAGTCGTTGGTAACGGGTAGCTGCACAAAAGCATCGCCTGCAAAGAC
>JAKQEF010000020.1 GCA_029558675.1 Bacteroidota bacterium
ACAAAGGGGAAAGGTAAACGTTGCCGTCGAGTTGGAGAAGCATACCTCGATGCTCGAATTTAGAATCAACATAACCGGAATGGTAGAGGTTATGTGCGACAGGTGTTTAGAACCCTTTCTACTTCCCATAGTTTTCAAAGGCGATCTATTCGTCAAGTTTTCGGAAACTGAATATGAAAATAGTGACGAGGTATGGTATGTTGGCAGCAATGAGTATAAAGTAAACCTTGCCCAATACATCTACGAAAGCATTAGTTTAAGTCTCCCCATCCAACGTTACCACGGAATAGCCGGCACAAGGGAGTCGGATTGCGACTCTGTAATGCTGAACAGGCTAAGTGTTAGCAACGGCAAACCACACAAAAGCCCTGCTTTTGTCGGGACTGACCCAAGATGGGAAAAGTTAAGGGATTTTCAAATTGAGTAAAAAAGCATAGAGTATAAATTTCAAATTGATTTAGAACATGGCACACCCGAAGAGTAAAGTTTCAAAACAAAGAAAGAACAAACGCAGAACACATTATAAAGCAGAAGAGCCAACCCTGGCCAAGTGCTCGAACTGCGGAGCCACTTTCCAGCTTCATCGTGTTTGCCCCGAATGTGGTTTTTACCGGGGAAAACTTGCTGTTGAAAAAACGGTTACAGCGTAATCGCTGGAATAGCATGCCTTATAGCAATCCAACTATTTGTTTTTGCATATGAATATTGGCCTTGATGTTATGGGCGGAGATTTTGCTCCGGATGCGGTTATTGCCGGAGCTGTTTTAGCGCAAGAGCATCTTAGTGACTCCGAAAGGATAACCCTTTTCGGAGATGAAAATGCCATTTTGCGATTACTTAAAAATGAGAATGCCAATGTTTCCGATTATGACATTGTTCATTGCTCCGAAATAATCGCCATGGGAGACAATCCCGCAAAAACATTCAGCAAAAAAACCGATTCGAGCATACATAAAGGTTTCAAACACCTTGCTGAGAAAAAAATTGATGGATTTGCCAGTGCCGGAAACACCGGGGCAATGCTGGTAGGAACAATGTACACCATTAGGTCAATACCCGGTGTAATACGACCTGCCATTGCTAGTTATATCCCTGTATCGGAGAAAAAATTTAACCTTATTCTCGATGTTGGCATTAACCCCGATTGCCGTCCTGATGTACTTTTCCAGTACGCAATACTTGGTTCATTGTATTCAAAACACGTTTTTGGTATCGATAAGCCCCGGATTGGCCTACTGAATATTGGTTCCGAAGATGAAAAAGGTAATCTGGTTACTAAAAGTACCTTTGAACTAATGAAGGATACTTCAGAATTCCATTTTGCCGGGAATGTTGAAGGCAACGACCTGTTTTCCGATTCGAAAGCCGATGTATTTGTTTGCGATGGATTTGTTGGGAATGTTGTTCTTAAAGAGGCAGAAGCTTTTTATCATCTGATTAAAAAGAGGAATATTTCCGACCATTTTTTTGATCAATTCAATTTTGAGAATTATGGTGGTACCCCTATTCTGGGAGTAAACTCCCCTGTTGTCATTGGCCATGGGATTTCCAACGCCAAGGCGATAATGAATATGATTCTCCAAACCCGAACGGTGATAAGTTCTAACCTTTGTGAAAAAATAAAAGAAGCCTTTAACTAATGGGAAAGATTACGGCAGCTATTACCGGTATCGCAGGATATGTACCCGATTATATCCTTACCAATGACGAATTGAGTCAAATGGTCGATACCTCGGACGAGTGGATAATGACTCGTATCGGAATCAAAGAACGGCGAATATTAAAAGGCCAGGGCAAAGGAACAAGCGACATGGCCATGCATGCGGTTAACGATTTGCTGCGCAAAACCAACACCCGCCCGGAAGAGGTTGATATGTTGATATGCGGTGTGGTAACACCCGATATGCAATTCCCCGCAACGGCCAATATTATCAGCGATAAGTGCGGGATAACCAACGCTTTCGGTTACGATATGAATGCAGGGTGTTCAAGTTTCCTTTACGCATTAATCACCGCTTCAAAATTTGTTGAATCGGGTTCGCACAAAAAGGTTGTGGTGGTTGGTGCCGATAAAATGTCATCCATCACTGATTACACCGATAGGGCAACTTGCCCAATTTTTGGCGATGGGGCCGGTGCCGTCATGCTGGAGCCAAACTACGATGGGCTGGGAGTTGTGGATTCCATCATGCAGGTTGATGGATCGGGAAGGAAACATCTACATCAGGTTGCCGGAGGTTCCATGTACCCTTCGTCATACGAAACGGTGGCCAAACGGCAGCATTTCATATATCAGGAAGGGCAACCCGTTTTTAAAGCAGCTGTTTCCAATATGGCCGACACAGCGGTTGAGATAATGCAACGCAATGGCATAACCCCCGAAAATTTAGCCTGGCTGGTTCCCCATCAGGCCAACATGAGAATTATTGAAGCCACGGCCAAGCGCATGGGGATTAAAAAGGAACAGGTTATGATAAACATCGAACGCTATGGCAATACCACCAGCGCAACGATACCCCTGTGTCTATGGGAGTGGGAATCGAAACTAAGAAAGGGTGACAATATCATTATTGCCACTTTTGGGGCAGGCTTTACCTGGGGTGCATCGTTGGTAAAATGGGCATACGATGGATCTGAGAAGGCCTAAAAAAGCGATATAAACATAAAAAAGTCCGACTGTGTCGGGCTTTTTCCTGTCTTCCGCAAATTAACACCCAAAATCAAAAAGTCGACTTATTTTTTGGTGCTCATCCGTTAAGAGAATATTTTTTTTAATGATTTGCTTGGTCTTGGGGGTAATTAGTTCTACCTGATAGATGCTCTGTATGATTTCGATGACTTTTTCTGGGGATAAATCAGAACCTTTGAGTCTCAACTGCCTTTCCAACTCCTTGTAAACCTTATAAGCCACAAAGGTTAAGCAGATATGCGATTCCACTCGTCTTTGTTTGCGGTGGTATATCGGCCTGATTTTTAAATCTGTTTTGGCTATCCTGAACGCTTTCTCTATCTGCCATAAATGCGCATAATTCTCTAGAATCTCCTCCTCGGTAAGGTCTGCATTTGTAATGTAAGCCTTCAATCCATCCCAAAAGGCATCCGATTCAAACTTGTTCCAATCGATGGATACGCATACATCACCCTCAAGTTTTAAGTACTTATTATAGCCCCTGTTGTTGATATTCGATTTGGTGAGTTTACCCGTTTTAACCCGGTTTTCCAATTTCTTCAAGCCTCTTTCCCGATTGAATTTGTCCTTTTTGGCACGACTCTCCGTGTAGGATACAACCAGACGCAAATCCCCCTTATCTATCGTTCTCACCTCCTTGTCTTTCAACGATAGGGCGAGGATCTGGCTCTTTACACTTTCAGCCTCATTCCTAATGCGTGCCCTATAATTACCCCCAAAATTTAGACAACAAGTATCGTTTGAAAAATCACTAAACTTGTTGTTATGAAAAAGCGAAAACATCACACATCGGGTTTTAAGACAAAAGTTGTATTAGAAGCCCTTCAGGAACGAGAAACGATT
>JAKQEF010000034.1 GCA_029558675.1 Bacteroidota bacterium
TAGAATCCGAGGATTTGGTCAGAGCGGGGCGAAGCATCGGTTTACCTTGATTTTTTTTGTTTACTTTTTTGTATCAAGACAAAAAAGTGAATGGGGTTTGGGGCAAAGCCCCAATGGACAATGAGCCACGAAGTTCCGAGAAACAATTAAAGGGGTTAAGATAAGAACCAAGATTCCCTCCGAATACTTGAAAATAATTGAAAAGTTATATCTAACGCACTAAAGGGAACAAGTCAGGAAAACATTTAGATTGTATTGCAGAACCTTTGACAAATTACATACGCAACAAAATATATGGATATGAACGTCGAAAATGCCAATATAGCAATCTGATTCGTCGAAAGGAAGTGTCACGTGAAGAGGCAATTAGATTATTCAATATTGATAAAACAGATGAGAGGCCGGCAAATTACTCGCAAGTATTAGAACATCTTGGACTTACAAATGATGATATTGAAAAAGCAATTACATATAAACCACTTTTTTATGAAAAATACACATCAAAAGTGAATCGATTATATACTTATTTGGTGAAAAGAATATAACAATCGCAAACTACGGGTATAAAATTTTGTGGTTTTATTGGGTTGCGGAGCAGCGTAATCCGTAACAAGGCTTGCGCACAAAGATAAAGCTTCGCATCCGCTACACTTCATGCCCCCGACCGTTAACGCTGATGGCTAACCTGCCGTCGCAATGTTGCTCCGTGAGCAATGGTATATGTATGTGGATTTGGCGGAGCCTTCCCCTATCATTCAATCACCCAGATCTCCGAACTTAGCGCCATGGCTTTCCGGTAAACAGCACTTACCCCGCAATAGGTTTCTTCTGAGAGTTTCACTGCCTTTTCCAGCTTATCCATGGGAAGATTTTTCCCTTTGAATTCGTAAATCACCTTCATGGATGAGTAGTGTTTAGGGTGCTCTTTGGTCAGCTCGCCTTCTACCCATATGCGAAGCCCTTCCAAATCGACCCGCATTTTTTTGAGAATTGACACAACGTCCATGCCGGTGCATCCGGCCAACGCAACCAGCATTAGGGTTTTTGGACGAGGCCCTTTGTCCATCCCGCCTACCTCGGGGTAGGCATCAACAACCATCTTGTGCCCGTTGACCTCAACGTCGAAAGCCATTCCGCTTTGCCAATCAATATGAATCTTGTCTATGCTCATAAATGCGGGTTTTTTTCTTAACAACATGGATTCAGCAAATTTGTTTAATAACCTTGGTTAACAGAACAGGAAAAATATTGAACAAAGCATCTCCGCCAATAGATTCGGTAAAAGGAGAGGTTAAACCATTCGAAAAATGGTACGTAGTAGTGGAACATTACTGCGTAAAATGTACTCAGCGAAGATTCCCAAAAACAATTCACTACATTGCTATCCATTCACCGAAGAAATGAATGGAATCGGTTTGGCTGAAAAAAGCTTCCGCCCATTATCCCGAAGTGCTGAAACTTCCCTTAACCGATACCTCTTTTGGAGTAATGTTAAGTACCGGAACCAGCAATTTGCTAAGCATTTGCTGGGCATTGGTGCCCAAAAAAATATCCGACAGCGAATCGCTTTGCTCAGTCATAATGCTGACCAAATCAGCCCTAATTTCATTGGCAAACTCAAGAACTGTATTGGCAATACCTTTACCCAGCCTGTTGGTTACTTTATGCTTAATGCCATGTTCGGTAAAATACTCGCACACCTGTTTAGTGTATGCCGCAATCCTATTTTCAGCTTCGACGCTGGAGGAAGAACTTACACCGAGAACTTGAATTTCTGCACCGAAAGCCTTGGCAACGAAAACGGTATAGGGTGCTTTCTGACGTGTTACCAACGATGGGTCAATGGGGAAAACAATGGTTTCAATTCTTCTGACAGCTGCACCGTGGCGGACAGTAATGACGGGAAGGCCTGATGCAGAGATTATTTTCAAGGCATTGCTTCCAATAAAAAGCTCTTCAAAACCCGATGCCCCGTGCGTCGATAGGATAATGGCCGATTCGTCGAACGCTTCAGCCTGATTTATCACTTCCTGGTAAATCTTGCCTTTCTTTATGTGATATTCAATCTGTTTGGGATCATACAGGGTTCCCGCATAGTCCTTGATAATTTTTTCAAAGGCATCCTGCGCCTGTTTATGCTCCTCTTGGAAATCCAATCGTCCGATTTCAGAGCCCGGTTTTTGGACGTAAACCATTTGTATATTTGCCTTGAACTGATTGGCGAAAATTATGGCTAACTTCAAACCATTCAACGACTCTTCCGAGAAATCGATGGGTACAATTATTTGCTTCATGATCAGAAGAATTAAGTAATGATATTTAAACAAATATAGCATTTAATTTTGTTATATGGCATGGTGCATAACGAAACAGTGAAAAAATAAATGGATTGGGTGGCTCTTTGCGGCAAAATCCTGTTTCTTTGCAAAAAATTGGCATGGATAGCGTAATAACCATATCTGGTTTCTTTCGTAGGCCCACACATGAAGTGTTCGTTGGCAGCGTTCCCATGGGTTCTGATTATCCCATTCGCGTGCAGACTATGACCACAACCAACACCAACAACATTGACGAAACTGTTAACCAATCCATTAGGGTCATTGAGAGGGGTGCCGATTATATTCGTATGACTGCTCAGGGGAAAAGGGAGGCTCAAAGCATTGGTAAGATTAAGCAAATTCTTGAGGCTAAGGGATACACAACACCCATTATTGCCGATATCCATTTCAATCCAGTTGCAGCACTTGAGGCTGCAAAGTATGCCGACAAGATTAGGATTAATCCGGGCAATTACGCCGATAAATCGCGCTCGTCGGACATAGACTTCACCGATTTAGAGTATGAGCAGGAGTTGAAAAGAGTGGAAGAACGCTTCATCCCGCTTATTGACCTGTGTAAGCAGAATGGTGTGGCCATACGTATTGGGGTTAACCATGGCTCCCTGTCACAGAGAATTATGTGCAGATATGGCGATACTCCCGAAGGCATGGCCCATTCGGCCATGGAATTTCTGAGGATATGCCGACGGCATGATTTTCACAACCTTGTGGTGAGCATGAAATCGAGCAACACCCGTGTGATGGTGCAGGCCACCCGCCAATTGGCAGCTTTTATGGAGGCCGAGGGCATGGACTATCCGTTGCATCTGGGGGTAACCGAGGCCGGCGAGGGCGACGATGGCAGGATTAAATCGGCAGTGGGAATTGGCGCATTACTGGTGGATGGCATTGGCGACACCATTAGGGTTTCGCTTACCGAAGAGCCTGAGGTTGAGATTCCCGTGGCCAAGACGCTTGTTGCTTTTTTTAAAAGGCTACAAGGATCTGTCAGCAATAATCGTCCATCCTCTATTCCCATAAACCCCTTTGAGTACAAACGCAGGGAAAGTCATGCCGTGCTGGGTATTGGAGGCGATAACCCTCCTGTAGTGCTGGCTAATATGGCGCAGAACTCCGTTGATATGCCGATAACGGTGGAAGAATATGGTTGGCAATACGGCTTTGTTAACAAAAAGTGGACTCCATCCCAAGGCTCACCCGACTTTATTTTCATAGGCAACGCCCGGTATGAGGGTACTCCTGCCATGAGCAATTTACCCGTAGTAGGCAGCAATGATGGATGCTCCATTGACTATGTTGTGTCAGATGATTTACTCAGCCAGGGGTATAAACTTTCCGATGATCCATTTTTCCTCGCAGTACGGGTGGGCGATATTAACGAGAAGTTAATTGAAAAATTGGCCAAAGCAAAGAATGCCATAGTACTCCTTCACGCAACTCCAAATGTATTCCACTCCGTTCGCAATGCAATTTTTCAGCTCATGGAAAGGGGAATTGCCAATCCCATAGTCTTGTCGCTCAATATCGACACAAAGAATGTTGATGAGTTTAAGTTAATGGCATCTGCCATTGCCGGTCCACTGTTCATTGATGGCTTGTGCGATGGCATAATGCTTTCGTGTACTACTCCAATAAGATGGAATATTCTTAACGAAACCTCGTTTGGCATTCTGCAGGCATCAAGGGCGCGAATAACTAAAACCGAGTTCATCTCATGCCCCGGTTGCGGACGAACCCTTTTCGATTTATACGAAACCTTGCGTTTAGTCAAAGAGCGCATATCGCACCTGAAAGGTCTTAAAATAGCCATAATGGGCTGTATTGTCAACGGGCCCGGCGAAATGGCCGATGCTGATTACGGATATGTGGGCGCAGGGGCGGGGTTAGTGTCGCTTTACCGAAAAAAAGAGTTGGTGAAAAAAAATATCCCCCAATCGCAAGCGGTTGAAGAACTGGGGAAGTTGATAAAAAGTTGTGGCGATTGGGTAGATGCTTAACTTTTCCTTTCAACAAATCAACTGATTAAACCCATATACTGTTCTTTTATCAATAATTTGATAAAAAGTGCATGGGTTTTGTTGAATTTCTTCAATAATATCATAACTTAGCACATTGGGGAACAAATAATACGCTTGGTAATAAATGATTAGAATACTTGTAGTTGATGATGATTCAAGTTTTTGTATCATGCTTAAATCCTTTCTATCGAAGAAAGGATACGAAGTGGCAGAGGCCTTTTCAGTAAGCGAGGCGCAAAAGCTATTCCGTACGGTGGAGTTCGACATCGTACTGGCCGATTATCGTTTGCCCGATGGGTCGGGACTGGATATCCTCAAGGAAATTAAGACCATACGCCCCGAAACAGGGATAATTATCATGACCGGTTATGCCGATATTCGTATGGCCGTTCAAACGGTAAAAATGGGCGCATTCGACTACGTTGCCAAGCCAATAAATCCCGATGAGATACTCCTCACCATAGAAAACTTAATAGCCCACAGAGGCGATACAAAAAGCATTGTAAAAAGGGTTTCCGTGAAGGAAGATAAGCAGTATATCCAAGGGGTGAGTGACAATGCCCACGAGGTGAAAGAGCTTATAAACCTGGTTGCCCCTACAAGCCTTTCTGTGATTATTCAGGGCGATAGCGGAACCGGTAAGGAGTACGTAGCCCGTAGAATACACCAGGAAAGCCAAAGGGCCAACCAGCCCTTTGTGGCAGTG
>JAKQEF010000044.1 GCA_029558675.1 Bacteroidota bacterium
TATCGGCTATATTAAGGGCTATAAATCAATTGCTGAAAGTGTGAAAGAAATGGCAGAAGCAGCTGCTTTTCAAGACCTGCGTTTCCCTCCTTTAACAGAAAAGGAATTGGAAAAAGTAACTATTGAAATATCTATTTTGAGTGAACTTATTCCTATGCAAAAAAACGAGTTACCGGTAATTGGCAAAGACGGACTTTACATTCAGCATCCTTATGGTAGCGGTTTACTTTTGCCCCAGGTGGCTGTTGAATACAATTGGCAACCGGAGACCTTTCTGCGTGAGGTCTGTCGTAAAGCGGGATTGCCTCCCAATGCATATCTTGATCCTGCCAGCGTTGTATATCGTTTTACTGCAGATGTCTTTAGCGAAGCAGATACATTTTGATTGACAGAAAAGTGGTCATTTATTTTTTGGTGACTGCTGAAAAGATTATTTTGCGGGAATAGCTCAGTTGGCAGAGCGCAACCTTGCCAAGGTTGAAGTCGCGGGTTCAAACCCCGTTTCCCGCTCCAGTTAATTTTTTAGGCGACATAGCCAAGTGGTAAGGCAGAGGTCTGCAAAACCTTTATCCCCGGTTCAAATCCGGGTGTCGCCTCCAGTTTATTATTTTGCCGGAGTGGTGGAATAGGTAGACACAAGGGACTTAAAATCCCTCGAGCCCAAAGCTCGTGCCGGTTCAAGTCCGGCCTCTGGTACCAAGCGGGAATAGCTCAGTTGGCAGAGCGCAACCTTGCCAAGGTTGATGTCGCGGGTTCAAACCCCGTTTCCCGCTCCATTTAATTTTTTGGGCGACATAGCCAAGTGGTAAGGCAGAGGTCTGCAAAACCTTTATCCCCGGTTCAAATCCGGGTGTCGCCTCCAGTTTATTATCCTGCCGGAGTGGTGGAATTGGTAGACACAAGGGACTTAAAATCCCTCGAGCTTTTGCTCGTGCCGGTTCAAGTCCGGCCTCTGGTACCAAAGCGGGAATAGCTCAGTTGGCAGAGCGCAACCTTGCCAAGGTTGATGTCGCGGGTTCAAATCCCGTTTCCCGCTCCAGTTTTAATATTCCGCTAAACAATAAAGGATAGTTCCATAGATGAATTCTTTCAAAGCCGTAATCTTTGATATGGATGGAACTTTAATTGATTCAATGCAGCTCTGGCGAAATGTAGATAAGGATTTTTTACATTCCCGCGGTCTTAAAGTTCCTCCCGATCTTTTTGCAGAGCTTCCTCAGGGAAACAGTTTCATTCAAACAGCACAGTATTTTAAGGATAGATTTGGTTTACCTGATAGCCCGGAAAGCATTATGCAGGAATGGACAAAAATGGTCAGTAAGCATTATGAAACGGATATTGAATTAAAACCTGGCGCTATTGAATTGCTTTCATTACTACACGAAAAAAGGTTAAAAATAGGGTTGGGAACAAGCAATTCCC
>JAKQEF010000046.1 GCA_029558675.1 Bacteroidota bacterium
GTGGGTATTCCTCGGATGGTTGCTCCCCAGCAGAGCCATCCTCCGCTTATCACTGCACGTCAAAAATGGGAGAGAAGAATTTTATAACCAAAAAAAGATGTTAACATTGCAGAGTGAAAACCTTTAAAAGTGTCAACTAAAGTCAGGACGGGACACATCAACAAAAGGCCGGCAGAGCACCCTGAAAAATCGGGTTTGAATTCACCAAAAAAAGAATTAAGGATGCCATATATGTCGCCAGGCGTTTAGAAGATGTGAGATTGAAGTTGTTCAATCCCAAATTCTTAGGGTTGGCAATGCAATGAGTGAAATGGGTTTCCCAGGAAATTATTAACTTTGTAAAAAAAAAGGTATGGGTATGTTCCACACCATAGGTCTGTATGTGCTTTTCATGGGGAAGGTCTTCAGGCGCCCCGAGAAATGGTGGATATTTTACCGCGAGATGGTTAAAGAGATTGAGAAGTTGGGATTGAATTCCATTGGTATTGTGGCCATAATCTCAGCCTTTACCGGTGCGGTAATCACCATGCAAACATCCTATAATATCGAGAATCCTTTTTTGCCCAGCTACCTTATTGGTGTTACCGCCCGCGATACCATTCTGCTGGAGTTTTCATCCACCATCGTGGCACTTATATTAGCCGGTAAGGTGGGTAGCAACATAGCATCGGAAATAGGCACCATGAGGGTAACCGAACAAATTGATGCACTGGAGATTATGGGGGTTAACTCGGCCAACCACCTGGTACTGCCTAAAATAGTGGGATCCATGCTGTTCAACCCTTTGCTGTGTATTCTGAGTATTGCCGTGGGGATTTTGGGAGGATGGATGGTAGGCCTTTTCACGGGGATCATTACAACCCAAAATTACCTTGAAGGGGTGCTGTATGCATTTGTTCCGTACTATGTTACCTACGCCATAATCAAAACGGTTGCTTTTGCCTTTATCATCACTTCCATATCGGCCTTTTACGGTTATCATGTCAGCGGCGGATCGTTGGAGGTGGGCCAATCGAGCACCAAGGCTGTTGTCTATAGCAGCGTGAACGTGCTGCTTTTCAACGTCATACTCACACAACTTTTGCTGTCATGATTAGGGTTGTCAACGTGTCGAAATCATTTGCCGACAGGACCGTGCTTCACAAGGTCAGTGCGGAGTTTGAGCAGGGGAAAACCAACCTGATCATAGGCCGCAGCGGTTCGGGCAAAACCGTGCTGTTGAAATCCATTGTTGGTCTTCACGACATAGATGAGGGCGATATTTACTATGGCGATATCCATTTTAACAGCCTTACTTTTAACGAAAAGAAAAATCTTCGTCAGCAGATTGGTATGCTGTTTCAGGGATCGGCTTTGTTCGATTCGGCCTCGGTTGAGGAGAATGTAATCTATCCCATGGATATGTTTACCAATCTTTCGAAAAAGGAGAAGGTTGACCGCGCCGATTTTTGCCTGAAGAGGGTGGGGATGGAAAATACCAATAATCTATACCCCTCGGAGCTAAGCGGAGGGATGAAAAAGCGCGTTGCCATTGCGCGTGCCATAGCCCTTAACCCAAACTTCCTTTTCTGCGATGAGCCCAATTCGGGCCTCGATCCCCTCACATCCATAATGATTGATGAGCTGATTAAGGAGATTACCGAGGAGTATGGCATTACCACCATAGTCAACACCCACGACATGAACTCCGTGATGGGGATAGGCGATAAAATCATCTTTATTCACGATGGGAGAAAGTGGTGGGAAGGTACCAAGGAGGAGGTGCTCACGTCGGACAATGAGGAGCTCAACGACTTTGTATTTGCATCGAAATTGGCGAAGCAGATTCGTTACGGGAATGCCAACCAGCCGATCAGGCCTTATATTTCTTAAGGGTAAATATGAACGAGGTTCCCTCGTTGGGGTTGCTGCGGACGCTGATGGTCTGCTCGTGCGCCTCGATGATATGTTTTACAATGGCCAGTCCAAGCCCTGTTCCCCCCTGCTCGCGCGATCGACTTTTGTCGGCACGGTAAAAGCGTTCAAAGATTCTGGGAATATCCTTCCGGGCTATGCCTATGCCGTTGTCCCTCACTTCAATCAGCACGTTCTCATCGAGGTCAAGAAAAGAAACAACGGTTTTTCCCCCCTCTTTCCCGTAAACTATGGAGTTAACAATCAGGTTTGATAACGCCTGAAAGATCCGCTTTCTGTCGGCATAAACCTGCAGCGCCCTGTCATACTCCTTGTCGAACTGCAACCTAATACCTTTTTTATTCGCCCTTATTTCCTGGGTTTCGAAAATCTCGTCAACCAGCCGCACAATGTTAAATTTTTCGAAATTCAAATTAAGGGTCTTGGTTTCCAGCTTTGAAATGGATTCCAAATCCTCCACGATGGATATTAACCTGTTAATACTCTTTTCGGTTTTTTCCAAGTATTGCCTGTTGATCTCAGGCTCGTTGAGGGCCCCATCGAGGAGGGTAAGCACATATCCCTGAATGTTGAAAATGGGCGTTTTCAGCTCGTGCGAGACATTCCCCAGAAACTCCTTGCGGTAGTTTTCCATCTCCTTCAGCCTGTCAATCTCCTGGCTTTTCTCTTCGGCCCAGTATTGGACATCGCGATATATTTCGCTCACAAAATCCCTGCTGTTAAGCTGCTTTTTAAACTGTTTAAAGGGGAGATTGAGGCTGTGAATGATCTTGTATATGGGATTGATTTTTTCGAAAATAAATCGGTTTAACAGGTAAAGCGTAACGGAATAAACAGCCACAAAAGCAGAAATTACCCCAACAAAAACTATCCATAGCCTTGTCCCACTACAACATGCTGAAATGGAAATAAGAACAATGGCAGTTAGGCCCGATGCAATGGCAGCTATTAGGGTTGCCATTTTTTTATGTGACGAGCAAATCATGGGGTGCTGCTATTCAAAGGCTATTTTCCCAGAAGTTTGTTAACCATTCCCCCTTCGATATAGTGTTTCAGCAATTTGGCTATGTATTTCCCCACCACATCGAACTCCAGGTTAACCACCGTTCCGGGCTTAATCTCATGGAAGTTGGTTATTTCGTGGGTATAGGGAATAATGGCCACCTGAAAAGAGCCTTCCCTCGAATTAACCACGGTAAGGCTCACCCCATTTACCGAAACCGATCCTTTCTCCACGGTAATATTTCCCGTACCAGCATCGTATTCAAAGGTGTAATACCAGCTGCCTTCGGACTCTTTTACCTCGGTACATTTTGCCGTTTGATCCACATGCCCCTGCACCAGATGTCCGTCCAGCAGGGTTTCAAGCTTCATGCTACGCTCCAGGTTAACCTTATCGCCCACCTTGAGCAGTCCCAGGTTCGACTTGTCGAGGGTTTCCTTAATTGCGGTAACAGTGTATGCGTCGCCTTCCTGTTTTACCACAGTGAGGCATACCCCGTTGTGCGAAACGCTCTGATCGACCTTTAACTCCCTGGCAAAGGAACAGGTAAGCGTAATATGCAGATTTTCTTTATCCTTTGTCAGCGATACCACCTTGGCAGCCTCTTCAACTATTCCGGAAAACATAACTATTTGGTTTTTTAATTTTTCTCAAAATTACAAAAAATCCGCAATAACCATTTTGCAGTTCAACCCATAGCGACTTAATCTGCTGAATTCCATGCTGAGAGAAGGTATGTGGCAAAATATATTTTAAAATAGCTAACCATTCAGGGAAATGCCGTTCTGACAAAGATGCGGGAGGCTGTCCGAAACGGATTATTCATTGTGAAAGAAGGTGCAAGATTTAAGTATTTTATCCTAACTTTAGCCCCATAAAAATCAAGACAGCCATGCTTATTAACCACATTGTATGGGACATTAATCCCGAAATATTTTCGCTGGGGCCCTTTTCTATCAGATACTACGGTGTACTTTGGGCGCTCTCGTTTTACCTTGGATATATCATATTTGAGCGCTTTGTTAAAAAGGAGCACCTTCCCGAGGGGTATTTAGACAAGCTTACCATTTACATGCTAATCGGTACCGTTGTGGGAGCCCGTTTGGGGCATTGTCTATTCTACCAGCCTGCATATTACCTGTCCAATCCCATTGAGATTTTAAAGATTTGGGAGGGCGGACTGGCCAGCCACGGTGCTGCCATAGGCATCATTTTGTCGCTTTACCTTTTTAGCCGGAAGACGAAAAAACCGTTGATTTACATTCTCGACAGGATTGTCATTGTGGTTGCCCTGGCAGGGGTTCTTATCCGCTTGGGAAACCTGATGAATTCCGAGATATACGGCGTGGAAACTAAACTACCCTGGGGATTTATATTTAAGCGCGATGGACAGACCGTACCCAAGCATCCCACCCAGCTTTACGAGGCGTTTTCATACCTCTTGGGTTACATTATTCTTCATGTTATCTATTTAAGGACCAATGCCAAGCCAAAGCCCGGATTACTTTTCGGGCTGTTTCTGATCTTTATTTTTGCCACGCGGTTCATCATTGAGTTCATAAAGGAGCCACAGGTTTCGTTTGAGGTTGGTATGGCACTGAATATGGGTCAGCTACTAAGTATCCCTTTCATAATTTTGGGCGTATGGTTTATTTTTCGGGCAGTTTACGGAAAAAAGCCATTGGGAGGCGATGCCTAAATAGGTATTTTACCCACAAACCAAAATATTTAGTTAGAGCGAACCGGTCCGCACCGCATTGGCAATGGATTCAGCAATGGGGATGAAACTCACGCCCAGCTCATTTTGAACCAGCAGAGACGAGTATAACGTTTTGCTGTAGCCGCTGCGTAAATTACTCAGGCTAATGGCCGGTGGTTTTTGCGTGAATAAGCTTGCAAACCCGATGAATGGCAGCGCAAGGTACCCCATCCATGGTTTTACCGAAATATAGGGTGGCTTTTTACCAAACGCTTGGGCAGCCATGGAAAACAGCTCCTTGAAGCTCAGATTTTCGCTGTTGAGAACATACCGCCGTCCCCATAAACCCTTTTCCATTCCCGTAACCATGCATTTAACCACATCCCTGGCATCCACATAGCCGGTTATCCCGGTGGTATAGAAAGGGAATCCTTTTGAGAGGGTTCCCAGCAGATTGCCGCTGCTCCCGTGCCATTTACCCGGTCCGATGATAATGGATGGCAAGAAGATTACCGTCTTAAGCCCCATTTCATACCCTCTCCAAACCTCCATCTCGCCCCGGAATTTACTGATGGCATAGCCATTTTTTCCCTTGGTTTTTCCCCATAGCGCTCTCTCGTCCACATAAGTATCAGAAGTTCCCCCCAAAGCAGCAACCGAACTTACATGGCAAAACTTTTCAACTCCTGCTTGCAGACTGGCGTCAACCAGATTGGCCGTTGCCTCGGCGTTTATCCTGAGCATTGTTTTGTCATCCCTACGGTTGAACGAAACCATGGCAGCACAATGGTAAACTTCGGTAACTCCTTGTAGCAGATTCGACATCTCATGGAAATCTTCCAAATCGCCGTCAACCCATTCAATTTGGTCAAATAGCCCCGGATTGCCATTGGCATAGTATTTAAAGAGGCGTTCAACAAGGCCGGTATCGCTGGTTTTGCGTTTTAACGCCTTTACCTTTTTCCCCGATTGAGCCAGTTCGAAGAGTAAATGCGAACCAACCAGGCCGGTCCCTCCGGTAACAAAAATCATTTGTTCATCTGGTTTGATAGGATAGAATCGATAATAAGCCCTTTTTTCCAAATTAATTTTTTACCAAAACCCAGGCGATTGTCGGTGAGTTTAACAAAGGTCAAATCGACAATCCAAAGGGTGGTTTTCATGATCATGGCCACAGGGAATTGCTTGATGTAGGCGCTGCGCACTTTTTTCAGTAGCTCGCCCTTGGGCTCGCTTATAATTCCCTGAAATTGAATTCCCTGAATCTTCCCAACGATATCCGTTTCCAGCACAATGCTGCCTGCCACATAGATATTGTGCGATGCCTGCTTGATGTGTTTTGTGTCGTAATCGGATGTGAAAGCCAGGCAATTCTCCTTATCGAGGTAAATATAAAAGCAATTGGCGCAATAGGGCTCCTCTTCAAAGCTTGTGGCAAGGGTTAAAACATGATGTTTTTTGATAAACTCAACAATCCGGG
>JAKQEF010000053.1 GCA_029558675.1 Bacteroidota bacterium
GCAATTTTAATATTGGCGCTGTTGGCTTTTCCTTCCCCCGAAATGGCAATATCGCCTGAGCCGGCTACTTTAGCGTTCACTACATCAACGGTAAGGTTGTCGATACGAACGTCTCCGCTGCCCGCAATGTTGATTGTAAGCTCATCGGTAGTTATGGGGCTAATGGCGTTAATATCGCCTGATCCGGCAATGTTAAGCTCTTCAACCTTAGGCATGGTGATGTGGATAGCTATTTTTCCTCCACGGGTAGAAAAAAACCGTTCCCCGTTGGTGTAGATTTTTAGGGTATTGCCCACAACTTTTGTTTCAATCTTTTCTAACAATACTTTGTCAGCTTCTATCTTCACAAAATATTCATTACCCTGCGTGAGTGAAACATTGGCAGGAACAGCCAAACTTATGCCCGTAAATCCTTGTAAATCCCTTTCTTCCTGTAAAACAATGCCGCTAAGATCTGTACACCCAAAGGCTACAATGCCGATGCAAAAAGAGAAGGCAAAAACTGTACTTCGAACAATCTTTTTCATGATGATTATGGTTTAGTTAGTAGTTGAGAGAATGACGATATTTCGATTTGATATGCTGCATGGGATTAAAAAAATACGGCTTCTCCTTTTAATAATAAGGTAGAAGCCGCATGGAGACAATAGATTGGGTAGGTGTCTATGTCATTTTGTAAAAATCATTGCCCTTATCATCCACCAGGATGAAGGCAGGAAAATTTTCCACTTCTATTTGGTAAATGGCCTCCATTCCCAGTTCGGGGTACTCAAGCAGTTCCACCTTCTTAATATTATCCTGAGCAAGAATAGCAGCAGGTCCTCCAATGCTTCCCAAGTAAAACCCTCCGTACTTCTTACATGCATCGGTAACGGCCTGACTTCTATTGCCTTTGGCAATCATAATCAAACTTCCCCCATGGCTTTGGAAAAGATCAACGTATGAATCCATCCTCCCTGCCGTAGTTGGTCCAAAGGATCCCGAAGGCATACCCGGAGGCGTCTTTGCCGGACCGGCATAGTATATAGGGTGATCCTTAATGTATTGAGGCAGCCCCTCTCCTTTGTCAAGTCTCTCTTTCAGTTTGGTATGGGCTATATCGCGCCCCACAATTATGGTTCCGCTAAGCGAGAGGCGGGTGCCAACTGGATGCTTCGACAGTTCGGCTAATATTTTTGGCATGGGGATGTTTAAGTCGATCTTAACCCCACCCTCAACATCGGCTTTTCGGTATTCTTCGGGGATATACTTACCCGGGTTATCTTCGAGTTTCTCAATCCAAAGCCCTTCCTTGTTTATTTTGGCCTTTATATTCCTATCGGCAGCGCAGGAAACCCCCATACCAATTGGGCAGGATGCTCCATGGCGTGGCAAACGGATAATTCTGATATCCAAGGCAAAGTATTTGCCGCCAAATTGGGCACCGATGCTCAGCTTGTATGCAGCATCGAGAATCCGTTTTTCCAATTCCACATCACGAAAGGCCTGACCTCCCTCGCTGCCCTGAGTAGGAAGATTGTCGAGATACTTGGCCGAAGCCAACTTTACATATTTCAAACAGGCCTCAGCGGAGGTTCCGCCAATTACAAAAGCTACATGGTATGGAGGGCATGCTGCCGTTCCAAGCGATCGCATTTTTTCCACCAGAAAGTTCTCAAGTTTTTCGGGGGTGAGCAATGCTTTGGTCTCCTGAAAGAGCATGGTTTTATTGGCCGATCCTCCCCCTTTGGCTACGAATAGGAAGTTATACTCGTTCCCGGGAACGGCAGCGATGTCAATCTGGTCAGGAAGGTTGGTCCCGGAGTTCTTCTCGCGATACATGTCAAGGGGTATAATTTGAGAGTATCGAAGGTATTCATCGGTGTATGTGTAATAAATACCCAGCGAAAGTGCTTCGGCATCGTTACAGTCTGTCCAAACCTGTTGCCCTTTCTTGGCAAATATTGTTGCTGTACCCGTATCCTGACAGTAGGGCAATTTGCCTTTACCCGATACCACGGCATTCTGAATAAGCGTGAGAGCCACGTACTTATCATTGTCGCTGGCCTCTGGATCGTTCAGTATGGCCGACATCTGCTCAAGGTGTTCGGAACGGAGCAGAAACGAGACATCTTTCATGGCCCTTTGGGCCAATAGGGTAAGTCCTTGTGGGTCAATCTTCAGTACTTCTTTGCCCTCGAAGGTCGAAGCCGAAACATATTCATTGGTCAACCGGTAATACGTTGTTTTATCTTCACCTGTGGGACAAGGGTCGTAGTACTTAAATTCCGGAGTTGGCATATGCTTAATTTTTTAAGGGTTAATGTTTCGAAATAGGAATATTTAACTTTTCATTTTTTAACAAATATTTGGGTGAAGTAAAGTGTGCCATGCTGATTTTTGGCAATACCAACACCGGTATGGCTATAATTACCCTCAATATTCTTCTTATGCCCGGGGCTGTTGAGCCAACTATTCACGGCGTTCTCGGCTTTGGTGTGGCCGTAGGCCACATTTTCAGCAAATGCCATGCCTCCCATTATTTTTGAAATGGCCGAAGTTCTATGGGAAAATCCATCGTGGCCAAAATCAACCCTTCCCGATGCCATGTCGAAGCTGTGCTGCCTTGCCACCTGATTAATAGCCTCTGTAAATTCCAGCACCTCAAGCCCTAATGATTCCCTATGCACATTGACCAGATTGGCAATATCGCGCTCCATGATCAACAGATCGGGATCCAACGATTGTTGATTGGGCAATCCCAATAGTATTAGCATTATGGTAGTGGCAATAATGGCTTTCATTTTCGAACTATTTGAATAGTTTATCCATTTCCTGCGGAGGAATGGCTATCACCGCCTTTAGCTTCCCTACCACAATAGGACGTTTGATGAGTTTAGGGTTCTCCATGTAAATTTGTATCCACTCATCTTCGTTAAAATTCTTTCCTTTCAGGTTCTTGCGGTAGTACTCCTCCTGTTCCCTTGCCAGCTTATGCGGCGCAAGGTTGGTTTTTAAAAGAATCTCCTTTATTTCACCCTTCGTGATGGGATCTTTAAGATACTCCCTAACCTGAATATCAGTTGTTTTCGATTTAAGATATTCCAATCCCGATCGGCTATGCCTGCACCGTGGATTGTGAAAAATTTTAATCATAAAGAAACCTGTTAGAACGACACAAGTTAACCTATAATGATGAAAGTGTCAATATAATTTGTTGTAGAAAAAATAAAAAAGAAGAAATTTTTTAAACACCGATTAGAATATGAGTGGTAATGCAATCACCTACAATCGGTACAAATCAACTTTTTTTCTTAGAGATTTTTTTAGGGATTCTCTAAATTGATTGTTATACGATGACTAAAATGTAAAATAAATAAGTGTTAAGAATCGGATTAATACTGCAATTGCAGGTTGAAATAATCTAGCAGCAATTTCCCTTGATGTTCACAGCTGTAATGTGCCCTAACCCTATTGGGTTTGAGTTCTCTGGTGCGCAATTCGGCCAGGCAATCATCAATGCTGTCGTTGAAATCTTCGAGAAAAACTATACCATCGTAGTAGCTGGCCAACTTAACGTATGATGGCACTTTGCTTGCAATAATCGGAATTCCCAATACGGCGAAAACCAGGGCCTTGAAGCTGCTATGGCTGTCGTTATAGGGATCGTTATAGTCGCGTGGAAGAAGGGCAACATCGCACCTGAGCAATTCATCGGGGAATGCTTCGTAGTTCCAGCGCACATATTCGAACTGAAAGTTAAGGGTTACCTTTTCGATTTGCGGCTCTGAGATAAGGATTATGCGGCCCGAAATATGGTTTGCATACCGGTTTAAAAAGACCGACTTTGCACCAACCCCCGACCAGCCAAACACCGGTGAATCGAAGTTGATGTTTTCTTTGATATGGTTGAAATGCCTTAGGTTAATGGGATCTTCCATCACGTAAACGTTATGGGCATGGGGTTTTGCATGCTCGGCAATGCGGTGCGAAGCGCAGATAATCCCATGGGCGGTTTTTGCTATTTTGTAGGCTGTGGCCAACCTTTCGGGGCCAATCTCCTCATGCAGGCTAAAAATGTTGATGCAGGTATCGAAGTACACCCTTTTGCTCAAGAGTTTCAGGTATTTAATAATCTTAAGGTATTTGGGTTTGGACTTACGAAAAACAATGGCCACATCGTATTTCCTGAAATAATTGTTAAGATAAACTTTCGCACCCAGCTGTTCATAGTACTCCATCATTTGAAGGATTCTAATCCAGTATGATGCAGCTGTTTTATTGTAGTCTCGGTCGAGAGATGTAATAAAAAGACCAATTCTTAGTTTTTGCATAACAGAAATAATTGACGCTTAAATCCCCTTTTACTCCTGAACAGATAGAAGGTTTTGAATTATTTTATTTGCCAATACGTCCCAGCCGAACTCCTCTATCTTTTTCCTCCCGTTTTCGGCATATTCCCTTCGTAGGCTTTCATTGTCCATTACCAGTTCAATGGCGTTGGCAATTTTTCTTGAATTTCGAGTAATAACTATCCCTGTTTTTCCACTAATAAGAAAGTCTTTCGACCCAGATTCAGTGGCAATTACTGGTATTCCGCAAGCCATTGCTTCGGCAACGGTATTTGCCCAGCCTGCCTTTTTTTCTGGTGCAACAAACACATCGGCGCGATGGAATATTTCAACATTTCGATCGACGGGATGATTAAGGATAAAATCGTATGGAATATTTGTTGAAAATTTAGCAATTGCCTTTTCCATTTTCTCAGTAACGGGAGTATCAAAGAGAATTAAATGCACATTTCTACCCCTTTTTATTAATCGTTCGCATGCTTTTACTACATACATTGTCCCTTTTCTGCCTTCGGCTAAACGACCGTAAGCTAAAATGTTAAATGTCTCACCCCTTTCGATTGGCAAAATCGGTTTAGCCGAATACATTGCTAGGTTTACCCCACCAATGGCAGGAAATACATCAACTCCATATTTTTGTTTTGCTAACCTAACCAAGTTTGTAGAATTAGCATAAAACGTTATTTCGCCAGTGCGTTTTAACTTGGTTAAACTTTCGTTTGCTCTTACAAAATAGAAAATCTTTCTTTGCGCATTGCTTTCTAGAACTATTTGGAGCAAATCGGGCTCTGTAAAAAAAAGGGTATTTAGTTGCTTAGCCTTAAGGTCGTTTAGTGTTAAAAACTCCCCTTTAAAGTTGAACCAATCGGGTTTTTCGCCAGTTGGTGTGAAAACATACATACTATGTCCCATTTCAACAAAACGATTACCCAATTCGAGGAATCGTTTTATTCCTCCGTAAAGCTTTACATGGGGCAGCAAAGCACCCATAATCAGTTTTTTGGAGTGGCTCATGAGTTCCGTTACTTTGAATTTGGTCCCAATGTCCGGCCATGTCCGCTAAACGACCACATTATCCTTTTCAGGATGCTTTTTGCAATGGCCCTTTTCAGCCCGGGGTGCGAATGGTTCACATTAATAACCCCACTGTAGGGCTGTCCTCTTTTCAAGTAAAATTTGGTGAACGATGCTGAGGTAATACCCCACTTGTTGAGGAACTGCTTGCTCCCCTTGTTCATTTTAATACGCTTGGTCGATTTTGATCCAAAATGGTATGCCCTACTTTTATCAACACCCTTGAAAACTCTTACTCCTGCCTCAAATAGTTTCATGGAGAAATCGGGATCGGAGTAGAGCCCGGGAAAATACTCAACGCTGTATCCACCAATCAAATCCCAAATATCCCTGTGAACAATGTTGGGAGGCCAGGTTGCGCCACTCCAATCGGGTGCTTTAATACTCTGGAACTGATTCAAAAGTTCGCTTTCGCGAAAATCTTCGGGGGTACTTCCAAAATCGTAGGGCGAGAGAATGCCCGGGTGTGGTGATTTTCTGGGTTCGATGGTGGTTGACGAGAGGAAAAAATATTTATGACCAATTCTTTCAATCTCATCCCAGAGTTCCGCATCCCAATTGGGAAGAAGGTACATATCATCGTTAAGGTAAACGATATAGTCGGTTTTAACCAGCGCCCTGCAAGCATTCACTGCCCAACAAACGCCAACATTAATTGCGCTATGCGTGTGATCGAAACCCTGATTTTTAATCCATTGCAGGGTTCCATCGGAACCGTCGTTGATATGTATAATAATTTGGTGTTTGTACTTTGAGTTTTTTTCGATACTCGCCAAACATAGCTTGAGCATCTCGAGGTTGTTCCAGGTAGGAATCATTATGGAGAATTTGTGCTTGTCGTTTTGTTTGGCAGAGAACCATTCAATCATAACAAAAGAGTATAGTTAATTGTCAATGAGAAATGAACTTACCGAACTGTGGTAAAGGTAGTTTTTTTAACTTTACATCGAACCAATTACTAATCATGAATAGCAATTTCTATTACAAAGTAAATATTTTGTAAATATGATTCAAAAAAAGAGCAGTCTATATAATCACCTTGAGTTGAGCTACATTGTTCCTGTTTTTTTCAATCAGGGAAGTTCACAAATGCTCGATAATTTGCTTAAGCGCTACTCGAATTATTCGTCCGAATTAATGAAGCGGGTTCAGTTTGTATTTGTTGATGATTGCTCTCCTGTTCCAATTTCTCTTCCCAAAGACATGAACCTTAACATCCTTCTGCTTCGGATTCTCGATGATATTCAATGGAATCAGGCGGGGGCAAGAAACTTGGGCGTTTCCCAGTCGCACACAGCAAAGTTAGTGCTAACGGATGTGGATCATTTCTTTTCCGAAATTCTTTTCAGGAAGATGTTAAATCACTCAATACCACGCAGCCTTTATAAATTTAAAAGGGTTGATGGCGAGGGTGAGAAAATGTCGAGTGCCTGTAATATTTTCTTTTCTTCGAAATCGGTTTTTTTCAAAACGCTAGGTTACGATGAAGAGTTCTGTGGCAGTTACGGCTTTGAGGATGTCATGTTCTTCCATTTTCAGAGAAGGATGGGCATACGGCAGAAATATTTCAACCGAAGGGATGCCATAGTTGTACAAAAGATTACAAAAGATGATCAATATCATTCGCTTAGCAGGGATACAACTCGCAATTACCAGTTAATGCTTGATAAGTTGGCACTTTTAAAGAGGAGAAATCTGTTTGAATGCCATAGTAGGCTTTTTGTAAACTTTAACTGGGAAAAGGTGGAGGAGCGATTTATGGTATAGTATGTTGCTAATCAATAATGTAGTTTTTGTACTCAAAAAGCCTGTACCCCGTAAGCTTTTCGAAAATGTAGAGTATTTTATCCTTGAACTTCATTTTGATTTGGGTTTCATCGATATTCACTTTCCACGAAATACCATTGATTAAATCATTCATATACACCGGGTGTGTTCCCTCAAAACGCTTTACCGCATCAACCTCATCGTAGGTGAAGTCGCCAATGCGCTCTATCTCTTTTTCCAATTTCTCTTGGCCCACGTATAGCGAGACAAACCCCCTAATTTTTTCAATCATTACAGCTGGTGGCCGAACCCATCCATAGTGATATATATGCGCTTTGATTGGTTTGACATGTAACTTTCGGTTGTCCTTTCTGAAGCCTTGAGCATCGCGGTACGAGCGAATGCGCTTATCGTTTCTTATAATCCTGATTTCCTGGCGGTACCATTGACGATTTACGCCAATGTAGTTGTATGTACCCCAAAAATGGTAGTATTTAAAAAGCAACCCGTCCACTTTGGGATTGTCTTTCCAAGTTAGCATGGCCTCCCTAATGGTTGCATGATCCTTCTCGTGAATCACCTCATCGGCCTGGATATAGAAGCACCAATGGAACTCTTTGCCAATCGCATCGAAGGCCTTATTGGTTTCAATGGCCAACACCCTGCCGCCTGTTGTTTGCGATTGATCCCAAATGGTTTCTATCACCGATATTTTTTGTGGATCAATTGATTTAATCAACTCTAGCGTACCATCATCTGAATCGCCCACGGCCACCACAAAATGATCGCAAATGGGTAGTACCGATTTAATGGACTCAACCACGGGATAACCATATTTCACCCCATTTCTAACTATGGTGAATCCGCAAACTTTCATACTCTTCAGTTTATTGTTCAAATAGTGAGCGGTACAGGTTGAAATAATTTTTGGCAATATTCTCATCGCTAAATTGCACGGCCCACTCTTTCCCTTGCTCAATCATTTTCTGTTTCAAATCTGGATTCGAACAAACTATCTGAATGGCCTCAGCCAGTTCGACATGGTTTTGCGGGTCAACGTAAATACTTCCGGGCCCAGCTGCTTCGTGAAAACATCCCCCTTTGCTTGTGATAACGGGAATCCCTGATACCAAAGCCTCAAGCAATGGAATTCCAAAACCCTCGAACAATGAGGGGTAGATAAAGCACTCCGCATTTTGGTAAATCAGGGGTAGTTCGTTGTTTGTAACCCCTTCAAGAAAATGAATGTGGGTCACATTATTCTCTTTGATATAGGGCAAAATTTTCAAATGATAATAATCGGTCTTACGGCCCACAACGAACAGGGGTATATTAATGCCCATTTCGTAAATTGCCCTGATGGCTGTTAACAGATTTTTGCGCTCTTCAATGGTCCCCACATACAAGAAGTATCGTTGGGGTAAGTTATATTTTTGCTGAATGGCACGATGTTCTTCAGCGGGATAATCTTTCCAGAAAACGCTATTGCAACCCTGATAAATTATCGTAATCCGATTTGGATCCACCCCCAAAAAATCCACCAAATCCTTTTTGGTTTGCTGGCTAATAGCCACAATAGAGTCAGCTATCCTGCAGGCATGTTTAAGCTTAATGCGATAAATGAAGGCATCGGTAGTTTTAAAATAATGAGGGAAGCGAATGAATATCAAATCGTGAACAGTAACTACTGTCTTTATCCCTAATTTGTGAATTCCGTAGGGCAATTCGTGACTTAAGCCGTGATAGATATCAATTTTATGCTTTTTAATATCCTTAACAATTAATTTGGTTCTCCAAAGCGAGGTGAAATTCCGGCTAAAGAAACCTGACGGTTCAATAATAGTGAAATACTCCTCATCCTGTAAACGAATACGGCGTTCAGTTTTGGGCGAGAAAAGGGAGAAGAAAGTGCCGGGGTAACATTTGGTAAGTGTATTGAGAAGATTACGACTGTAATTACCCAACCCGCTATGGTTGTAAAAAGCTCTCTTGGCATCGAATCCAAGTCTAAGATGTATATTATCCGAAGAGATTAAACCATGTCGGATGGTTACTCTGTTTATAACCGGACTCTTACCTTTGGTTTTATTCTTATCATTTTGGTATAATCGCCTTAATTTGTAGTACTTTAAAAAGCACTGCATGGCCAATAGTTTGCTAACGGCAAGTCCATCCATGCCTTCAAGGAATCCGGTTTTGATGAAAAAGGAATGGACAAAACGCCATGCTGGATGGATGAGTAGCCTACGGAGTGTGGGCTTTATCCCCAATTTATAGTAGTCGTTGGCAGAAATGGTGGTGAAATGGTTGATTTTCTGCAGGTGTTCTTCGTAACTATCGTACAGCCAGTGCAGTAGTTGTCCTTTTAGGAAGCCTATGGATGCATCGGAATCCATGATTACCCTGTCGTGTGGGTTGATACCTCCCCACTTACCCTTCCGTTTATCGAAAAGCCTTAACTTTCGTTCGGGGTACAGGCTGGTATGGTACATCCATCGTCCACAGTAGTTGTTCAGCCTATTGAACCGATACCCATCGTATTTCCACTCTTTTTTGGCCTTAATAATCGAATTGCGAAGTTCAGCCGAGAGTGCCTCATCAGCATCCAGCGAGAGGATATAGTCAAATTCGGCCTGTTGTACGGCAAAATTCTTTTGCTCCTTATAACCCAGAAATTTCTGTTCGATAATCTTAGCCCCAAGCCTTTTGCAAATCTCAACGGTGCGATCTGTGGAGAGGGAGTCAACCACCACAATCTCATCGGCCACATCAACCAGCGAGTTGATACACTGTTCAATGTATTTCTCCTCGTTGTAGGTTATGATTACTGCCGATATTTTGGGCATAAGTAAATTTTTAAAATGCAAAAGTAATGAAAATTGGCAGAGAAATCATTCAGGATATATTTATGCGCCGTCGCTGTTCGAATGGTAACCAAAAATTTTAACCTAAAACTTTATATACAGAAACTACAAGTGGCGTCCAATAGTATTCAAATGGCGCAAAATTGCCTTATTTTTGTAATTAATTGTTTACTATAATACAAAATTTTACCCATTGTGAAAAAGAGAGAACTATTTCAAACAATAATAATGATTATGTCTTTGACTGCAAATGCATTGTCACAGGAGCCTGTGCGTTACACCGAGCCTCCTGACGAGTTAAAAGAGTTATTGGAAGCACCTTCGACACCTGTTCTTAGGGTAAGCCCAACCTCGACCCATGTATTATATGCATACCCTGAGGGAATGCCTGATATATCGGAATTGGCACAGCCCGAGTTAAAGCTGGCAGGCATTAGGATAAATCCTGCAAATTACGGGGCAAGCCGAACTTTATTTTTTAATAAGTTGACCTTGAGAAAGATTGAAAATGATAGTGGCGAGGAATACCCCATTGTTGGATTACCCGAGGAAGCTAAAATTAACCTTTTTCGATGGTCGCCCGATGGAGCCAAGCTGGCCGTTATGATTTACCTCCCACACACTATTGAACTTTGGGTGGCGGATGTTAATTCGGGAAAAGCTTCACGTTGGGCTACCAACCTTCATAGCACCATTAACGCTTCGCCCATTGCGTGGGCACCCGATGGAAGCTATATTCTATGTTCCTCAAGGGTGCCATACCGGGAAAAGTTCGACTATGCCGACCCGCTTCCGGAAGGGCCTACGGTACAGCAAACCGGTGGTTTAGCCGCTCAGGAGCGCACTTATCAGGATTTGCTGAAAAATATGGCCGATGAAATGAAATTTGAACACTTTGCCACCAGCTGCATTATGAAGGTTGAAGCCGGGAAGGAGCCGGTAATGCTTTGGAATCCGGGGATGTTCAAAAGTTTTTCCATTTCACCTGACGGGCAGTACATTTTAGTTGAACAGCTCGTGAGGCCATTTTCGTACAACGTTCCCTATTACCGGTTTCCCACCTGTGTTGATATCTGGACAAGCGAAGGCAGAGTATGCAAAAGGTTAGCCGAAATTCCTTTGGTGGAGTATATCCCACAGGGATTCAGCGCAGTGCGCGAGGGTCCCAGAAATTTCCAGTGGCAGTCCGATGCAGATGCAACCGTTGTGTGGGTAGAGGCGATGGATGGGGGTGATCCCAAGAAAGAGGCCGAGGTGCGCGATCAGCTTTTTTCACTCAAGGCACCTTTTAAAGACAAAGCACAGCCACTGCTGTCGTTGAAGTTTAGGTATGGCGGGATTCTCTGGGGCTGGAACAGTTTGGCAGTGGCCTACGAGTCGTGGTGGGAAACCCGAAGGGAGAGAACAATTTTTTTCAACCCCTCCAACACAATGCAGAGCGGGCAGATTGTGTGGGACAGGTCGAGCCAGGATGCCTATGGCGATCCGGGGAAGTTTATTACAGAGGCTAATATGCGAGGAGGTTGGGTGTTAAAGACTGACAAGGGGAAGCAGAGGCTTTACCTGTCGGGCGAGGGTGATTCGCCAGCAGGTAGTATGCCTTTTGTTGATGAGTTGGACATAAAAACTCTGAAAACTAAGCGCCTGTGGCAATGCCATGCCCCCTACTACGAATCATTTTCAAATTTCATCGGTAATAAAGTTGACAGGATACTTACAAGACGCGAATCTTCCGAT
>JAKQEF010000057.1 GCA_029558675.1 Bacteroidota bacterium
TTTGACGAGGCGCACTTCCGCATGGCACGCCTCTCTATGCCCGTGCCCGAAAAAGTATGGGAGCGTTACTCTGAAGAGATTTACATTCTCTCGCGTACCAACGATATAAATAACACCAAGATACGCGATGGAAAAATGGACATCAAAACGTTCGTGCAATCTAAAGATGGTCTTGAGCAGTGGAATCCACTGATGAAAGGCGAATTCCCCATGAAAGCCAGCGTCCTTAAAGAGGAAGTTTTCCCCGCTTTCAAAGTCGAAATGCCAAACTTGACGAAGGATGTTTATACCTATGAAGAATTTATGGATATTATCAAAAAACATCCTGATTTGCAGGCAGTAAGAGTAAACAAAGAGCGTTACGGATACATGGTTAACAACACCATTTGTGAGTATGGTTTAGTATGGATTAACGGAGCTTTGGTGGTAACCATCAACTCCGAGTCCACTGAAATTGAGGATATTAAAAAGACCATTAAAGATGTTGGGCTTGAAGGGGTAGAGAATATTAACTATCTGCAAGCCATTAAGCGCGTTGTTGGTATGATTGACAAACCCTTAGCAAATGAATAGCCATGGCACAGGAAATTGAACGTAAATACTTGGTAAAGGGCGATTTTAAGTCCTTAGCCACAAAATCTACTCGAATCACACAGGGCTATCTCTCCTCTGTTCCCGAGAGAACCGTAAGGGTAAGAGTAAAAGGCGACAAGGGCTTCATCACCATCAAGGGCATCGGCAGCCAATCGGGTGCCAGCCGCTACGAATGGGAAAAGGAAATTCCTGTTGAAGAGGTCAATGAGTTGCTAAAAATTTGTGAACCGGGCGTGATAGACAAAACCCGTTATCTGGTTCCCGTTGGTAAGCATACTTTTGAGGTTGACGAGTTTTACGGCGAAAACGAAGGCCTCATACTGGCTGAAGTGGAACTTGCATCAGAAAACGAGGCGATTGAAAAACCCGCCTGGCTTGGTGAAGAAGTAACAGGAGATGTTCGTTACTATAACTCCATGCTTATGAAAAAGCCTTACAAAACATGGTAAACTAAGGCTGTTTCATGCAATGGTTGGCAGGTTAGCGCCTGCCGCCGTTGCGTGAAGATTTGTTTAACTTATTTTATTTATTATCCCAATGGTTGAAACCGGTAAAGGATTCGATATCCTGGATATGAGCAACTACAGAGTGGAGAAGTTGCCTCAAAGAAAAAAGTCTGGATTTGAGAAATACATGGCTCTCGTTGGAGGCCCCCTGGCAATCATAGCATTCGTACTTATCTACTTCTTTTCTGATATTCCCTTTTTGAATGATATTAATCACGATCTTCTTGGCAAAACTGCCTTAAAACGATTGGGGGAGCTTGGCGATGCAGGGTTCTCACGCATTAACTACGCCATGCTGGCCATCTTTACCGGAGCAATCATCCTTTGGATTACTGAAGCCATTCCCAACTATCTCACCTCGCTGATGTTAATTATAACCATGGTACTCACTGGTGTGGCACGCGAAGTAGATGTATATCATCAACTGGGGCATCCGGTAATGTGGCTCAATATTCTTTCCTTCGTTATGGCCAGTATGCTTGTGAAAACGCAAGCTGCAAAGCGATTTGCCCTGTGGTTTATCGTTAGATTTGGCAAAAATGCCACATGGATATTCTTCAGTTTCATGATTATCAACGTGGTGCTTACAGCATTCATCTCGGCTACCACTGCCAGAGCTGCCATTATGTTACCCATTTTTATGGCTGTAGCAGCCGTTTACGGAGCAACAGGAGGAGATAATCGCAACAATTTTGGACGTAACCTGGTACTGCAAAACCTATTTCAAATTACATCTTCGTCCAGTGGCTTTTTAACCGGTTCGGGAGCTACCCTGTTAGCCGGGGCCCTCATTGCAGGTGCATTGGGGTATCAATCCTATTCCTATCAAAAATGGCTTTTTGCAGCATTCCCATTCATGGTATTAATCCTGTTAATCGGCTGGTTTGTTGGCACTAAGTTAATTTTCCCCATGAAGCGAGAGGAGCGTTCTCCCCAAATAGAGGGAGGTATGGAAAGGCTGAAGGACGAGCTGCATAAATTGGGGCCAATTAATGCACAAGAAATAAGAGCCATCATTATTTTCGTTGGAGTTCTTGCAATGTGGGCAACCGACTCAATTCACGGAATCAGCCAAACTGCCGTGGTATTCCTTGGCGCAGTGATTGCTTTAACCCCAAAAATTGGCGTAGTAAAATGGAACGATGTGGATATTCCCTGGCACCTACTCCTTTTCTCTGCCGGAGCCTACGCACTCGGCGCAGGATTGGATGCCACCGATTTGGCCATGCTATCGGTCAACTACATTTACGATAGTTTGGGCTTTACTGCCAATACTCCATTCAGCGTTTTTTACCTATTCCTCACCGGCATAATGCTACTGAGTGCCATTTTCTTCCAATCGAAAACCATGAGGACGCTAATATTCATACCCATTGCCATTGGTACTGCTCAAAAATTTGGTTATCCCATACTCAGCCTTGCACTTCCGGTGGCCCTCCTAATCGAGCATGTTTACGCATTGCCTTTCAATAGCAAACCGGCAGCCTTGCTCTACATTACCGATCATTACAGTTGGACGGATACCGCAAAATTCGGTTTTACCATGCTCGTTATCACCTGGTTAATGATTATTATTTGGGGCGAAACGTGGTTACGTTTCCTTGAGTACACACCCAATGGCGTTTTTGGATTGTTCTGAGTCTGTTAGACAATTTTGTATTTCAATATAAAAGATGGAAAAAACCACTCTTTAAATATGGCTATGGATTGATATTTCTTGTAAATACCAAATAGTGATTATGCATTTTAAATAATGTGAAGCATCTGCCCTATTTTGCCATTTAAACTTCTAATCTTCAAAAATATAATTATTTTAAAATATCATTAATGACATAGTGTTCCTCACTTTTCCGTCCATCTCAACCACACTAATGATTTTTATCAGAGTTTCAATCTGCATTTCTTCGTAACTTTAGGCTTTGAATTTAAGCCCTATTTATGTTTAAAACCAATGAATATTTCGATGGCAAGGTGAAGTCCATTGCCTTCGAAACGGCTGAAGGCCCCGCCACCGTTGGCGTAATGGCAAAGGGTGAGTATGTATTTGGAACATCCACCGTGGAGCACATGACCGTAACTTCGGGAGCCATGGAGGTTAAGCTCCCCGGCGAAACGCAGTGGAAAACCTACAGGGAGTTTCAAACATTTATCGTGCCCAAGGATGTGAAATTTAGCGTGCGGGTTGATGGCGATACGTCCTATCGGTGCCTTTACAAGTAAGTTGATATATTGATGAAACTATTCCTATTGGTTTAGAATAAGAGGATTATGGTAAAAGACCACGTGTCGGAAGCCCGGGAGATGTTTGCAAGCGGATTCAGCTGTTCGCAGGCGATTCTCGGTACCTTTTGTGAGGAGTATGGCTTGCCAAAGGATGTTGCACTTCGCATTGCCTCTCCATTTGGGGGTGGCTTTGGTGGATTGGGCAGAACATGTGGTGCGTTAACAGGAGCCATGATGGTTGTGGGGTTGAAGTACGGAGCATCAAGAAGCAACGACCCCGATGCCAAAGCGCTGACAAAACAAAAGACTCAAGAGTTGGTCGAAACCTTTGAGCGGGAGCATGGTACCTGTATGTGCAGCGAACTCATCGGGAATGCTTATGGTGCAGATGGACAAGGGCTGGAGAAGCATTCCGTAATTATGAATACCTGTCCGAAATTTTTGGAAACTGTCATTATTTATCTCGAGGAAGAACTTTAAATCTAAAACCCATAACAAGGAGGAATACATTATGAAGCTTAAAAAAATGTGGCTCAATATCAACGGAGCTAACAGGATGTTTGCGTGTAACCCCGAGAAGGACACCCTGGCCGACGTGGTACGTCGTATGGGTTTAACCGGAACCAAGATAGGTTGCGGAACGGGTGTGTGCGGTTCGTGTACGCTCATTCTCAACGGGAAGCTGACGCGCTCCTGTACCAAAAAGATGAAGAACGTTGAAGAGTACAGTTCGGTTATTACCATTGAGGGGATTGGTACACCCACCAATCTTCACCCCATTCAGGCAGCATGGATGGTTGCCGGAGCAGTACAGTGCGGATTCTGTACGCCGGGGTTTATCGTGTCGTCGTACGCCTTGCTTCTCGAAAATCCCAAGCCCACCCGTGAGGAGGTTCGCGAGTGGTTCCACAAGAACAAGAATGTGTGCCGTTGTACCGGGTACGTTCAGATTGTGGATGCCGTGATGCTGGCTGCCGAGGTGATGCGTGGCGAGAAGAAGTTGGAGGATATTTACTTCCAGAATCCCAAGGATGGCGAGTTCTACGGTAAGCCCGTACTTCGTCCATCGGCGCTGGCCAAGGTTTGCGGATTGGCCGATTATGGCGATGACCAGGAGCTGAAAATGCCCGCCGAAACCCTTAAGGTGGCCATGGTACAGCCCAAAGTGGCACACCATGCCAAAATATTGAAGATTGATACTTCAGAGGCAGAGAAGATGCCGGGCGTTGTTAAGATTATAACGGCCAAGGATATCAAGGCAGCCGGAGGTACCAATGTTATGGCCGAGGGCCATTTCTTCGAGCGTACAACCCTCACCGTTCCAACCCGCAACGTGCTATGCGAGGACAAGATATACCGCTACGGCGATGTGGTGGCACTGGTATGCGCCGATACAAAGGATAATGCACGAGCTGCTGCCGCCAAGGTGAAGGTTGAGATTGAAAAGCTGCCCGAATACCTGAGTTACCTCGATGCTGTGATGCCCAGCGCACAGCGCATCCACGAGGAAACACCCAATATATTTGCCCAGCAACCTGTACTGAAAGGTGTTGGATTGGAAGAACCATCAAAGGTGAGCGAGGTGATTGAGAATTCAGCTTTTAGCGTTGAGGGAAGTTTCCACTCCACGCGCGAACCACACCTCTCCATCGAGGGCGATACCGTACAGGCATATTTCGATGAGGATGGCATGCTGGCCATTCAGTGCAAGTCGCAAGGGGTGTACTCGTCCATTGGCCGTATTGGCAACTCCGTTGGCATTCCCAGGGATAAGATTCGTATCATTATGAACCCCACGGGTGCCAGCTTCGGATGGTCAACCAACGCAGGCGACCTCTGCCTTGCAGCAGCCGCAGCATTTATCACCAAGATGCCCATTGCGCTGTCCATGAGCTATGAGGAGCACCAGCACTTCTCAGGCAAGCGCCGTCCCAGCCATTCCAATGGCCGCGCTGCATGCGATAAGAACGGAAAGCTCACAGCCGTGGAATTCGACTATGGACTAGACCAGGGTCCATACACCTTTGGTGGTGACGATATTATCTCCAAACCGGCACGGTTTGCATTCTTCCCCTACGTGGTGCCAAATGTTGCAGGTCTCTCGCGCATAGCCATTACCAACCATAACTTTGGAACGGCTTACCGCAGCTACGGTTCGCCTCAGGCCTACACCCTGAGCGAGGCGCTTATGGATATGCTGGCCGAAAAGGCGGGCATTGACCCATTTGAGTTCCGCTGGCGCAACATTGCCCGTGAGGGCGAGCTGAATATCAACAGTTGCCAATTCAGACTGTACCCCATGGAGGAGATGATGAAGATGATGAAGCCTTACTACGATAAAGCGGTGAAAGAGGCCAGGGAGAAGGATACACCCGAGGTGCGCCGCGGTGTCGGGCTTTCGTGGGGTGGGTTTAACGTATCGGAAGGCCCAACCGACCATGCTACCGTTCGCTTTGAACTGAACCCCGACAATACCGTTACCAAGTACGATACATGGCAAGATCTGGGTCAGGGTGGCGATGTGGGCTCGCTTATGGTAGCACTGGAGGCACTCAAGCCACTGAAACTTACCCCCGAACAGATTAAACTCGTACAGAGCGACACTAAGATTTGTCCCGACAGCGGTATGTCGGCCGGTAGCCGTTCGCACTACATGAACGGTAACGCAACCATAGTGGCGGCCGGCAAGTTACTCGATGCCATGCGCAAGTCCGACGGCACCTATCGCACCTACGACGAGATGGTGAAGGAGGGCATACCCACCGTTCACGAGGGTAAGTTTAGCAATATCAACACCCAGGGACTCAGCCGCCTTGATCCCAACACCGGCATTGGAGACCCGACTCCCGCATTTACCTATGCGCTCAACTTAGCAGAAGTGGCCGTGGAAACTGCCACCGGCAAAACCACGGTTACCCGCTTCGTGTGCGTGGCCGATGTGGGCAAAATTGGTAATATTGATGCGGTGAAAGGACAGGCATATGGCGGTATTTCGCATAGCATCGGGTTTGCCCTATCGGAGAACTACGACGATGTGAAAAAGCATACCAACATTGCCAGCAGCGGGGTACCCTACAACAAGGATATACCCGATAGCATCATCACCCTTTTCCACGAGAGCACCGATAAGCATGGCCCATTCGGTTCGTCGGGTGCATCGGAGGCATTCCAGTCGTCGGGGCATATGGCGGTGATTAACGCCATAAACAACGCCACCGGCGTGCGTATTTACGAACTACCCGCCACCAAGGAGAAGGTGAAGGAGGGTCTTGATATTCTGGCCAAGGGCGGTAAGATTAACCCACCCAAGAAGTACTTCCTGGGCTCCGACCTCTACGACGAATTGGAGAACATTAAGGCCAATCCCGTGCCCTACGGAGGCATTGACTTCTTTAAACCCATGGGCGGAGCAGGAGAAAGATTCTTCTAGCCCGTTACATAGCATACTTACTAAAACACCCAAGGCACTGATGCTTTGGGTGTTTTTTTGTAGATACTGATCTAAAGATTTCTGTATCCCACATTGCTCTATGTGGTTCAAAATAAATGCACAAACAATCTAAATCGCTTCACTATGTTTAACACTAAAAACCTATAGGTTACTCCTTACCGACAAATCAACTTATTTTGCAAACCTTCTTCAGAAGTGCCAATCTTTTTGGGAAGCCTATTTGATTCAATTGCAAACTGCAGATTACAACGCTTACTGTAGGGTAAGTTTAAAAACCAGAAATACGTGCTGTGCACTGGGATTCACAATGAAAGCACCTGAAATTGGCAGTTTGAAATTGTTACTTATACTGATATCCTTAGTCACTTCAAAACCCACATTCACAATTCCGGCCTTATCACAATATGTCCCTTTGAATGGAGTTCCCCCGATAAAAGGGTTAATTCCAAAATCGTTCACTTCAAATGAGTAGCCTAACTCAAAGTAGGTAGAATAATCCCTCTTATCGTCATCATCACTATCGTCGCACCCATAGAAAAAGGTTGCTGCGGTAGCTGAAATGGGGAAATTCTCCGGCCCTGAATAGATAATTGCTCCTTCCAGCGCATGCGATGTTTGTCCCTGTTTCCAATTAAAGTATTTACTTGCTGATAAGTCATATTCGTCCTGCTCATAATAATCGGAAACAAGGAGAGAGAAATTACCCAATGAGTATTGGGCATACACGTCAACCTCAGCAAATGGAATACCCACTCCATACGAACCCCAGGTTCCAATAGTAAAATTCCCTATACTATACTCGATGGTGGGTTGAAGATTCAATCCGTCGCTCAATTGCAATCCTCGCCAAATATATCGGCTGGTTATGTCAGCACTAAGATTCCAAGGACTTTCCTCGTTGTCGTTATCCTGTGCATTTAAAGCGATTGGCATAAACAGAAAAAATGCCACCAAAAAAAGTATTGTGCGTTTCATGGTTTTTAAAATTAGAATTTGAAGTATGAAATTAAATCCTTAAGTCCGCCGGCCTGTGTTTTCATTTCCTCAGCACTCGATGCCAACTCCTCTGATACCGAGGCGTTTTGTTGCGTAATGCTGCTGAACTGTTGAACTGAAATATTCACTTGGTCTACTCCGGTATTCTGCTCCCTACTGGCTGCTGCAATTTCTTGTATAAGTGAATTTGTATTTTGAATATGTGGTATTATCTCATTCAGGAGTTTGGTAGATTCTTCTGTAAGGGCTACACTGCCCATGGCTATGTGGTTTATTTCCTCTGCTGCCACCTTGCTGCGTTCAGCCAACTTGCGAACCTCTCCAGCTACCACAGCGAACCCCTTTCCATGTTCGCCGGCACGTGCCGCCTCTACAGCTGCATTTAGAGCAAGGATATTGGTTTGAAAAGCTATGTCATTGATGATACTAACCTTGGCAGCAATTGTTTTGATAGAATCAACACTTTGCTCTGATGCCTCTTTCACCCGCAACGCATTAACTGCAAGGGATTCGGTTAGTTTTGTGGTTTCTGAAGCGTTTTGTGAGTTCTGCTCAATATTGCTAACTATTTCTTCCATAGTTGATGACACCTCTTCCGACGAACTGGCCAATTCATTGGAACCCTGAGATAATCTTTGTGAAACTGAGTTAATTTCATCGCTGGTGTTCACCATGTTACCAATGGTTTGTTGCAACTGCTCGACAATATTGCGTAATTTGTCATTCATAATCTTTAGCGATTTCTGGAGATGGCCCAATTCATCCTTTCTTTTGGAGTAATAAACTTTCTCTAAATTTCCATTGGCAACAGCTTTGGCCTGCTCCACTGCTTGAAATATGGGCTTTACAATGCCATTGGCCTGGGTATAGATGAGGATACTCATAATTACAAGGCCTATCAACCCCAATAGTAATCCTCTTGACATCAAAGCGTTGGCGCTCATAAGCACCTCAGATTTAGGAATTATAATGCAAAGGGACCAAGGGGTGGTTGAATTGCCAATTTGTATGGGCGATAGGGTGAGGAAGTACTCGTTTTTATCTTTTTTTGACACTACCTTAGCCTGAAATTTTTCTCCCTTTTTTATGGCAGAAATCATGTCATTACTGGCAAAATCGAAAACATCAATAAACTTTTGTTCAAGCATCTCCTTATTTTTATGCGCTGCAATAACCCCTTCATTCGACAGCAGGATACCATAACCGGAATTAAATAGTTTAATGCCTCCAATAATTTCCGAAAGTGATTTTAAATCAATGTCTGCACCCATCACACCCAATGTTTTCCCATTTTCAATGATAGGTGTAACAATGCTAGTTTCAAAAAAATGTGGCCCTTCTTCTCCTGAATAGGAATAGAAATAGGGTTCGTTTATCACATCGAGCTGCGTGCTGGCAGCCAGTTTATAATAATCTTCATCGTACTCATCAACCGATGTCTGCTCTATTGCATTCCGCTTACCATCTCTATAGGTTGAGTAGTTGAATCGCCCCTCTTCATCGTATGGGAATACTCCTTCGTACTCGTTGTCGTTCCCATCAAGAGCGTTTGGTTCCCACATTGAATACACGCATAGTAAATCCTCGTTCTTTTCGAAAGCGATGTTGATAAGTTCATCGTAGTGCTTTCGATTCATATTGTTCTGCTTTCTTAGAGCATTAAAAGAATTTACAAGGTTTTTACTTACTTCTAAGGGATGCTCCAAATACTTTTGCATCTGCGAAACCAGCTCGTTTGATTTGCTGTTGCTAAGTTCAATTGCAAAGTCTACCGAGTTTTGCCTATTAAAAAAGGCAATTAGTAGAATAGTAGTGGTAAAAACCAAGGCGCTCATGCCTAAAATTAATACCAACATTCTTGTTTTTAAACTTTTCCATTCCATGATAATGAAGGTTTAAGAGTTTTTTACTGTTCCCCTTTAACACGGGATGAGTTCTATTTAATTTTGCAATTTAATAAAAGATTTTACATGGGAAATACACAGTGATTAAATTAACTATAAGGCAGTTAAAAATCACATAAAACTCTTAAGTCAATTCGAATCTTTCGCTGATAAGGTTAATTTATGGGCCATAAACCAAACATGATATCACAATATCGTAATTAAGATCTACTGAATAAATCGTATCGTTCTGATATTTTGCGATCTATGCTGTTTTTTTTTTGCATAAAACTGATAAAAAGATTTCTCCGTCCCGTTTCAGATTCCGAAAAGTCTGGACTCGGAGCAGTACCTAAAGAGTAATCGTACTCTTTTCTACACAACAATTTATTAGTAGAAGTTGTCGATTTGATTAACAAACCCAAGTAAAAAAAATGTTAGTTTTGTATAGAGAATAAAAAAATATTCAAGGGGTTAAAACATAATGAGAGACGAGATTATTGTATATCAACCAGATGATCTATCGGTAAGTATAGAAGTTAAAATTGAAGAAGATACTGT
>JAKQEF010000079.1 GCA_029558675.1 Bacteroidota bacterium
TTGGGTTGGTTGCCAGACATTACTACTAACTCCTTTTAAAAATTTTATGAGCCCGTGCAAAAGGGCAATGTTCATGCTAAAAAAGTGCGTTGCAAAGCGCAAAACTAATGAATGGATATTGATTAATCTAAGCAAAAAGTCGAATAGGGGCAGCAAATACAGAAATAGTTGAACTGCCAGCAGTACCAAATAAAAATGGCTATGAAAAGACAGTATAGTGCTGGCTACCAAGGACATCAGCAGGAAGAAAGGGCCAAACCAGCGTAAAACCTTGTGCGATAGAAAAGCAAAGGCCGATCCCTTGTACGGAGGCCAAAGCATACGGTAGAATTCCGTGAGGTTCTGAAAATTGCCTATGGAAATTCTTACCTTCCGCCTGTACTCCTCAATCAGCTTATTGGAGACATCCTCGTACACCAATGCCTCCAACGAATTGATGGTTTTCTTCCCCTGCTGTATAACCTTCATGTTGATGAAGAAATCGTCCATGAAAAAATTCTTTGGCACCTTGCAGTAGCTGTCTTTTCGTATGGCAAAACACCCTCCAAAAGGGCCCATCATGGCACCCCAAACCAGCCCCTCGCGGTATTTAATCAGAACCTCGCGCGAGATGTAAGCGCTTTCCTGAGCGGATATACCCTCCTTCTTGATGCCTGTGTTCATCATTCTGCTATCCACCAGGCCAATTTCAGTATCCTTGAAATATTTCACCATGTCGAATATGGTGGTGGGTGTAAGCATCACGTTGGCGTCGGTTGAAATAATTATCTCGCCCCTGGTCAGATCGAGTAACTGGTTCATAATGTTGGACTTACCCTGCCGCTGGGTGAATTCCATAAAGGTAACTGCTCCGTACTCCTCTTTTTTTTGGGTTATAATGGCATTGGTGCCATCGGTTGAACAATCGGAACCCACAAGCAGTTCAATCCGATGGGCAGGATAACCTGTTTTGAAAATGCTGTCAATCTTCTGCCCGATCACCATCTCCTCGTTGTGGGCAGCCATAATTACCGAGACGAAAGGCAACTCATCCCCCTGAGTAAACGCTGTGCTACGGGGTTTGCTTTTTATGGCTAAAAGCCATAGAATAAATGGGTAAAGAATATAGGTATGGAAAAGCAAAAACGAAGCTATCCAGAAAATTACAATCACGATACTTTATCTTTTATTGACTTTGCAAAAGTAGCAAAAAAGAAATCCCTTTCGATGGTACAGGGTCATCAATATGGGCTTTTCCTATTCGGCTTTCAATTGGAAACGGAGAATCTCTTGATAGCACTCACCTGTTCGTGGCAGTTCCCCTTGTGCGGCATTACAGCATTTCGCTATAGAAATCGAGCAGCGCTTTGGTAATCCTGTTATTGTCTAATTTTATCCTGGCGAATAGTTTGGCGTTTCTTCCCATCTCATCCAACTTCCCTCTATCTTTCAGCAGATTAATGATTTGATAAGCAAAACTGATGGGCTCATCGGCTATGGCAATTTGCGTTTCGGGATCGGCTTCAATCCCTTCGGTGCCAATGCTAGTGCTCACCACCGCCTTTCCCAAAGCCATGCCTTCAACTATTTTTATTCGCATTCCGCTTCCGGTGAGCAAGGGGACAATCATCAATGCTTTTGTTCGCATAAACTCTCTGGCATCCTCAACCTCTCCGCAGTAAACTACCCCCTCATAGGAACCAATCTTCTGTACGAAATCATCGGGAGCACCCCTCCCCGCCACGTAAAACCTGACGTCTGGCAATTCGCTACGAACAAGCGACCAGCAATTGTCTAAAAACCACAAAATTCCCTCGCGATTTGGATGCCAATCGAGCCCTCCAAGGTGGAATATCGATAAAAATTCAACGGTTACCTCCCGATCCCCCTCAATTTCGTCAAAATTGTATCCGGTGGGGACTACCATGCTCAAACCCTTAAAGCCAAGATTGGTAAGGCCCTGTTCATCCTTCTCGGATATGGGGACAAGGATATCCACCAAGCCCAAAGCCTTACGCTCCATTTTCTTGATGCGTTTGGCCAGATGATCAGTGTAAAACCTGTTCAACTTCTTTACCTCGTTCGACGAACGCCTTTGCCAAATCTCATGCTCCACATTGTGGGCACGCAATGCTATGGGGCTGCTGATTTTCGATCTGATGATCTTAATGTAGGGGGTCAGGTAAAGGCCCTCCAATTGAACAAGGTCATAAGTATTGGATTGGAGAAGATTGGATAACAGATTTGCAAATTCCTTACTTTCAAACCGTACAGCATTGTATGGTTTTGAGGAAAACAAGAAGTTGAGCAGTGCCTTGAAGGGCGATATTTTTGTATCTACGTAAACGGTTTCAACGGTAAATTTTTCGGTAACGCAATCCGGTATATCCTTAGCCAAAGTCCTATGTTTAGGAGTAGTCATTGCCAATAAGGTGATGTTTGCTCCGGCATTGCTCAACCCTGTACACATACTTAGCGTGGCAAAAGCCCCGCCATCGTTGGGCGGATATGGAACCTTATTGGCTAAAACAAGAATATTCATGCCTAAACCATTAAAGTTTGAGTAGATTTTTCAAATATAATTAATTTTAATGATTTCGGTAATTCAAGAGGTTCTATTTATCGTCGGTAGTTTTTTGGAAAAATAATTGGTTATTCGCTTTATGCCAAGTACTTTTTTAGCTACTTCTACGTAAAAATCGGTATTCATTATTACCGAATCTCTTGTTGCTTTATAGGACAGAAAAATGCCTAAGGGCAACAGTATGAACGACGAAACCCACATGCCCATGGCCGGTGACCATATTAATTCGCGAACAAATTTTTCGCCTGTAAGCGATATTACGTAGTACACCACAAAGAAGAGAACCGATACCACAACGGGCATACCAAGCCCTCCCTTGCGGATAATCGCACCCAGTGGTGCACCAATAAAAAAGAATACAAGGCATGCAAAGGAAAGTGAGAATTTGCGATGAATTTCAATACGGTAACGCGCCAAAAATTTCCCTCGGCTTTGCAACTCGCTGCTGGTCGATGTCACCTGATTTTTCGCATGGCGGGCATTGGCCAGGGCTCTGCTGGCAATACTATGCCTGTTTTGAATGGGCAGCGAGTTAAAAAGGGAATCAAAATTCAGGGTGTAGGCAATCTTTGGCAGGGTGTCAATCGCAGCTCCGTATGGGAATGCAATGAGGGTTGCCGTTATGAGGCTCTGCTCAAACCCTTCTCTTCTCGTGGAAATCTCCTGGTGTATGGAATCGCTAACCTGCTGCAGCTGCTGCAGGTTGAGTGTCCGGTAGCTGCCTTTGAACAGGTCATCGCTCGTACGCTGCAATTCAAAACCCTCCAATTCGAGAAGTATGGTTTGCTCGTCAAATGTATTGCGACGAGCAGGGGATTTTTGTGATTTTGTGCGGCGTAGCTGCCTGTTTTCCAACATTTCCTCGTAGGTAGAGCCATGAAACAGGTTGACTACCATATGCTTCTCATCGTTGGTTACGTACATGTACCCCGAATCGGCAAGGGTTACCACAAGGTTACCCTCCTTGGAGCGATGGTCGTATATGAGTATGTTGTGCATCAGGCCACTCCGCTGATCCTTCCTGTCCACTTTTATCACGTAGCCATCAATATCATAGTTAAATACTCCGGGTTTTATCTGCAGTTCCGGCCTTTGCTGTTTTAAATCCCAAAATAATGTTGATATTTTCAGGTTTGTATATGGCAGTACCCTGTTGGAAAAGAAGAAGGCCCCAATGGAAATTACCAGGGTGAGGTACACTATAGGCCTCATGATCCGGGGCAGAGAAATACCCGCCGATTTCATGGCCAGCAACTCGTTGTTCTCGCCCATTCCGCCCATAGTCATCAACGAGGCCAAGAGGGTTGATAAGGGCAGAGCCATGGGAACTAATCCGGCAGAGGCATACAGTAGAAGCTCTGCAATCACATCTGCGCTTAAACCCTTTCCCACCAGATCGTCAATGTATTTCCACAGGAACTGCATCAGCAGAATAAACATGACGATGAAGAAGGTTAGGAGCAAAGGCCCCAGGTATGTTTTTAAAACCAATCGGTGTAAGCGCTTCATTGATCAGCAATGTCCATTGGGCAAAAATAGTGAAAAATAGGGGTGAAATACCAAATCATGGGCAAGATAGTGAAATGGCATTATCCAATAAACAAAGAATACTGCCATCTACACGCTGATAACGGTATAGCTCAACTTTCATTACCCCTACTTGGAAAAAAAACGGTAATAAATATTGTGAAAAGTACTTCTATACCCCCAGTATCCTTCTGAGTTCCGACACCTGATGCTCCCAAAGCGAGGTAATATCATTGGTCTCGTCCTGGTTAGTATCGGGATCAAGCTGTTCGGTTACAAAAAGGGATAGCCCTCCAGTGATCTCGTCCGTCTCGATGCGAAACTCGAAAAAGGAGTTTTGATTTTCGGGATTCCCATTTTCCAGCCACTTGTAACGTATAAACTTATTCTCCTTTTTGTTAACTACTTCGGCATGATGCTCAACCTTATCCCAAATAAAGGTAAAAACGCTGCCATTGAGATTAACATCGTCAGCAAACCACTCCGACAAACCCGAAGGGGTACTTAACCGATTATAAAGAATACTTGGTGAAGTATTGAGAGAGAATTCCAATTCTATTATATTGCTATTTTCCACTAATTACAACAGTTTAATTATTGCTAAACCTTTCCTCCTGCATAAAATATTTATTTGCTTTTTGCCAATATAGTGATTTTTTTTAATCCCGTGGCAATGTTTTAGCTTTTTTTATTAACATGTTCAATATGATGGAATAAAAACCCCTATACCGGTTACCGTTACTGTAAAAATCAATAAACATATTTATTGGAATAAACCTTTGTGAGAACAATTTTTTTTTATACTTTTGCCCCCGCTATAAAAAATGGCGAGGTAGCTCAGCTGGTTAGAGCGCATGATTCATAATCATGAGGTCGGCGGTTCAAGCCCGCCTCTCGCTACACTCAAAACCAACCACTTACAACATTTTTGCAGTAGGTGGTTTTTTATTTTAACGTATTAACCTCACTATCATAGAGGTTTATACCCTTTGGTTCCGTCTATCTTTGGGGTTCGGGCAGGTTGCAGTAATCCCTGATAAGATTTTTCGTTTCGGGGTGTCCCAGCAGGTCGGCCTGCCGCAGGTCGTCGCAGCCATCGTAAAGCTTGCCGGCGCGGATTTTGGCCATTCCCCTCAGGTAAAATGCTTCAGCATTGGAAGCATCGAGACTAAGGGCAGCATCAAGGTCGAAAATGGCGCCGTGGAAATCGCTCATGGCATACCTGCTCTGCGCCCGGCTAATGAATGCCTCAACCCTTTGCCCATCGTCAGCGATAACCCTGTCGAAGTCGGCTATGGCGCCCCTGTAATCGCGAAGCTGGTGCCTTGAGGCACCCCTGCGGAAATAGGTTTCGGTCTTTTGCGCATCAAACTCCAGTGCCTTAGTGAAATCCCTGACGGCATTGCCATAATCGCCCTGATTGTGTTTTGCCAGTGCCCTGTAAAAGTATGATGGCTCGTAACCGGGATTAATGCTTATGGCCTTGTCGAAATCTTTGATTGCGCCTTTATAGTCCTTAGCCTCAAGCCTCGATAGCCCGCGGCAGTGGTATGCCATCGAATTCCCCGGGTTGAGTTCTATGGCTCGGGTAAAATCGGCTATGGCTCCCCCATAATCCTTCTGACTGTGCTTGGCCAAGCCCTGGTTAAAGTAATACTCAACGCTTTGTCCGCAGGCGAATTGCAAAGCAATGGCAAATGCCATAAAAGCAAGCATTATGCATCTTTTCATCATACCGGATCTTGGATTCCACTACTGGCAAAACTCCTTAATCAGAAAATCAACCTCTTCCCTACCCAACCCCTTGGCAATTTTAAGGTCTATACACCCTGAACTCCTGAGCCCCAACAGGATTTTTGAAAATCCTCTCAAATGGTAGGCAACATCCAGCTTGGGATCGATGGTAATGGCCGAGTTAAAATCGGCAATGGCCCCCAGATGGTCCTGAAGCTCCGCTTTGGCGCTTCCCCTATTGAAAAAAGCCATGGCAAATTTGGGATCTATCACCAAAGCCTTGTTAAAATCGAGGATGCCTCCCCTGTAATCCTGCAGCTTAATTTTCGACAGTCCCCTGTTATTAAAGGCCATGGAAAACTGCGGAATGATTCGCACCACAGTAGAAAAATCCTCAATGGCTTCCTGATATTTCTCAATTTGCATTCGGGCATTGCCCCTATAGTAATAGGCTATGGCATAACGCGTATCCAGCTCAATGGCCAACGTATAATCGTCAATAGCTCCGCTATAGTTACCCTGTTGACTCTTCAGGTTAGCCCGATATATGTACAAGTACTTATCGTTGGGATTTAGCTGGATGGCGCTGTTAAAATCAGCTAATGCTCCATTGAAATTTCCCTGTTCCTGCTTTAGGTTCGCCCTAAGCAGGTATTCCTGACTGGTCTGGCCGTTAATAGCGAAACAGGTAAAAAGGCTAAGTAGTAGTGTTAATAGTTTAGCGTTTTTCATGCTAAGTACTCTGCTTAAATGGGTTACAATATTTTCAAATCTCCAAAAATGATGCTAAAATTAGAAGAATTAATTGAAAAGAAAGCTACGATTGCCCAAATAAAAATCATTTACTTCCACATCCGGTTATTGCTCATCGCGCAGCTCTACAGGCTTAACGTTCTGATTCTTTTTTTGCTTTGACTTCGCCTTTTTCTTCTTTTTGCCCCTTTCACCTCCGTTTCTCTTTTTTTTGATGAAAAAAAGGACTATCAGCCATCCTCCAACACCTATTATCCAAAGTGGCCAAAGCCTTATAAGAAAGAAAATGAATACGACCAGTCCCTTCCATCCCCTGTTCATAGAGTTTTTCAACTGTTCCCAGAAACTTACCATGGGTTCGGGCTCAAACCTATATTCAATACGCTGAAAAACATTGAGATAAACCATACTGAAATCAACCCTGTTGTTTAAGTATTTAAGCCGCCCCTCCATGGATTCAATCTGTCCACGAACCTCGGCCAGCTTCTGCTCAATTTTCAGAATTTCGTCAATGGAATCTGTCCTGCGGAGTAGTCCAAGAAACTTCTGCTCCACTGCCTTTTGGTTTTTCAACCTACTCTGTACGTCGATGAACTCCTCGGTTACATCCGACGTCTCGACTCCCTGATACTCCACTTTTTTAGCAATGGAGAGCAGGCCATTAACCAATAGATCGAGGTTGCCCGATGGCACTTTGAGGGTCATATCGTTGGATATCCTGTAATCGAAGTTATTCAAGTTCTCCGAATTTACCCATGCCTTGTTAAGCTTCAGCACAGAGTCGATTTGCATTCTTGCTTTCTGATAATCAACTACTTCTATCCTGATGGTAGCGGTTCGGATAAGCTTCTGCTCACCGAGTGGATAATCGTGTGAGGCCTCTTCGTTCAGCCCTTCGGCTGACAGCATGGCTGGCGAAGGTTTTCTCATGGCATATCCCGAAACATCATCAAAAGTTGCGTATTGGTCAGGGGACATTTCCAGTGCTTTATCATTTGTTGACGATTGGCATGAAGCCAACAGCGCAAGCACACAAGCTAAGTGGACTATCATTTTCATGGTTTTATTTTTTTGCAATTTACTCTAAAAGGTCGTGCTATTAAATATATGCATTGGAAAGTTATAAAATATTTTTCACACCAAAAACTATTTATGCTATCCAATTACAAGAACGAATGTATTTCAATCAACCATTTATCCGGGATATATCCAAACGGATGGCGTTTCAACACCTACTTGTAAAAATTTTTTTCGAATACCGTAAAACTCTGCTCCTTCATCACCAGCCTTTTCCAAATTGCATGCAAAAAGCCCAACCCATATCCAAAAAGTTGTATCCAAGCAGCAAGGATACCTAAACCCGCCACCTGCATACTCCCGGATTCAAAAAGGGCATGAACAAACACCAAAAGGCAATACAGCGCGGGAATCAAAAGGAGGTAGTAACAAAACAACGAAGAGACGAATAGCGCAATCATGCCAATCACAAACGCTGTTGGTAAGAGATGTACCAGTTTTAATGAACCGGGGTGCAGTATATGTAGGTTGATTCTGGCCACCCCTGAGTTGTAAACCTGCCGGAAAAACTTTCGAAAATCGGTTCGCCTTTTGTGAAAAACATAAGCATCCGGGATTAAAAGGGTTGTAAACCCCTGCGATACTATTCGAAGGCTAAGGTCAACATCCTCGCCAAAACGCATCGGGGTAAAACCACCTACCGCCTCAAAAGCCTTGCAATGGATGCCCATGTTAAAGCTGCGTGGGTAAAACTTGTCCATTCTTTTCTTTCCACCCCTTATCCCACCGGTGGTAAAAAATGAGGTCATGGAGTAATTAATGGCTTTTTGCACGCGAGAAAACGAGGGGTGTGCCCTATCGGGTCCTCCAAATGCATCTACCGGGCTATTTTTCAAGGCTTTATTCACCTTGTCAAAATAATGCTCAGGGATTATGCAATCGGAGTCAAAAAAAATCAGGTATTGCCCACTTGCCCTCGCTGCACCGAAGTTTCGGGTAGTGCCAGGCCCTGTATTTTCCTTTACAAGATATGTAATACTAAGCTTGTCAGTGTATTTACTGATAACATCAGCGCAAGGAAGAGAAGAGCCATCCTCAACCACAAGCACCTCAAAGGATTTGAAACTCTGATGGGTTAAACTTTCAAGCAGTTCATCCACCTCATCGGGTCGGTTATAGACAGGGATTATTACGGAATATTGTGGCGTTGTCATATGCGTAACAAAAGTAGCATTTTTATGAATTAGTTCAC
>JAKQEF010000196.1 GCA_029558675.1 Bacteroidota bacterium
CCCATTGCATGAGCGCAATGCTATCACAGGAAATCTTTTCAAAGCAGTTTCTGTAAACCTGTATTAAAGCAATGTACCCTACTAAAACTATGCATTATGAAACAGGCATGTTAATTCGAAAACATACGTTTTTCGTTTACACTTATGAAATTTTAACCCGGTTTTGCAATGTATTGATATTTTTGCTTTAATTATTATCTGCAGAAAAACTACATAACCTTCAATACAACTTAGATAATAAGTTTTTTTAAAAATCAATTAGGAACATTTGGTTTGTATAGGTTCCCATTGTTTAACTAAAATGAAAAAAATGAAACGAACTGCTAAAACACTCGGTTTACTGATGAGCCTTCTTCTGGCAATAGCTTTGAATTATTCAAAGGCTCAGGATCCCGACATTCCCTTTTGCCAAAATGTGAAGCTGATTGACGCCGATTTGGGCACTAAGTTGACCTATTTTAAACCTTACAAAGATTTGCAGCAGGCAACCCTTTCAAAAACCGATGAGGGCTACGTGATTACCATTTTTTATAGAGCCAATGGCATCTTTCAGGTGGACAAGAAAGAAATCACCGAAGACGATTTGACGGCAATATGCAGTGAAGTAGAGGCTTTGATTGCACGGCAAACCCTTTTGGAAGAGGACCCCAATCAGGAAGCCAAACGGAGGTTCATTGCAGCTACCACCACAATGTCATTGGGTTACTATGGATGGGCTATACCCGCGGCTCTTGACTTGGAAGGCTATAAATCATACATGTCTTCCTATCTTTTCATTGGTAGTGCCGGCTTTTTTGTCCCTTTCATTGCAACACGCCGATACGGGATAACCGATGGCATGGCCAATGCCTATTTTCTTGGAGCCCGGTTGGGGATTGCACATGGATTTTCGATGGCACTACTTATGCATGGGAATGATGCCAGCGCCCAGTCCCTCTTTGCATTGTCCAGCTTTGTCAGTTTGGCTGAGAGTTTTACCAACCTTGGATTGGCAAAAAAGTATGGCCACACCTGGGGCCAAACAAGCAGCCGGGGCAGTGGCGGAGCCTGGGGATATGCCTACGGTTTTGCCATTCCTAATATCTTTGCAGAAACTCCCGACACCCGTCTTACCGCACTTTCCATGCTTGCCTTCTCGGGGGCGGGTATAGTGGCCGGTGATTATCTTTACAAGAAGCAAGGGGTTACCTATGGCGACGTAACGGTTATAAATTGTATCGGAATCCTTGGGGCGTTCTACCCAATGGTAATTATGAATTCTATGGATGTTGACGACAAACAGGCATACCTGGCAGGCTCACTGCTTGGGTCGGCATCAGCCATTGCCTATGGGATCTATCATACCCGCGATTACAACTACACAAGGCAGCAATCGTATCTGATTGGCCTGGGTGAAGGGGCCGGGGGGTTGGTTGGTGCAGGAATTTCTGTTATTGCCGAAGCCAATGATAAGGTTACTCTTTGGCTGATCGCATTGGGAGCAACCAGTGGTCTTGTATTAACCGATTATCTGGTGAAGGATACTGACCAATCAACAAAAATGCACGCCTCCAATTTCCGTTTTCAATTCAACCCCAACGGCCTGCTATTTGCCCTGAAGCCCCAAACGAATCCGTTCAAACCGTGGGATTACCGTTATAGCAATAGTTTGGTTAATATTAGCTATTCTTTTTAGTTAGCGTGAATGCCATATAAGAAATCAGGGGATTGATTTGGAAAAACATAGGGGATTAGTTATCTTTATGTTGCTGACACACAGCGATGTAATTGTAACTAATCCCCTGTGATAGCCAACGATGAAAGCATTTTCAAAGCGTTACAATTTGTAACGGTTTCATTGCCCTCATCCAATAGTCTCTTTTTAAGGACTCTCCAATATGTTTGAGGATTACTACTTTCTGTTAATACTCCCACGACATTTCACCAGGGGGTAGTACAATACCCTTAACACTTTTCCTCTTACATGCTTTTTTACAGGGCGTTCTTATTGATCAATCCATACCTGTACTCATCGCAAATCACGCCATTTTTGAATACGGATTTTTCGAATACGCATTCCGGCTTGAATCCCGCCTTTTCAAGTACCCTTTGCGAGGCCTTATTAAAGTCAAAAACCCCCGTGTAGATCCTCACCAAACCCAGTTGGTTAAATCCGTATTCCGTAATCAGCTCAACCGCTTTTGTGGCTATTCCCAGGCCCCAGTAGGGTTCGCCAAGCCAGTAACCTATTTCGGCCGTTAGCTTGTAAATATCCGTTTGCCTGACCAGCCCGACACAACCGGCGAACTCTCCGTTGTACTCCACTGCAAATGTTTGCTGCGGGTTCTCGCCCTGGCAATGCTCTATGAATTCCATGGCGTGCTTCTCGGTGTAGGGGAATGGTAGGTGATCCCGCATATTATCCCAGATTTTTTTATTGTTGCACAGCTCCGCCAGCCTGGTGCTATCGGTGTTTTCAAACTTTCTTAGTCTCACCATTGTTTTTTAGTGTTTTAGCAGCCCTGAGGCCTTCAGCCTCTCTGATGGCTAAGTAGAAGAACCATAATATGAGGTAGAAGTCAAACACCGGCAACCAGAGGTTTGAGAACCTGAAATCCCATGCCATGCCCGCCAGCGCCACGGCAAAGAGGGCCAGGGGCAAAGCAGTTAGCAAAAGGTACAGGTATTGCTTGCCTTTGGCAAAGTGGATGAGATTGAGCACTGCCCCTATTAAAAAGCCAAGATGCATGGTTTGAAGGAATACCTCTGCCAGTGTCTGGTTATCAGATCCGCTGAGTTTGTCATATGCCAACACCCCAACCAGAAGCGAGGTTGATAGCACTATTACCATATCTAACGCCAGTCGAACCCTTTTCATTTTTAAAAATTTTTACGTTATTTTTTGTGGGTTTATAATGTCCATTCCGCCTCTTTTAATGGCAAACCTATACCACAACCCCCAAACCAAAGCGGATGGTTCAAATTTACTGAAATTTTTCAAACGTTTATGTTTACCCTGTACGGCGCAAAACATTTTTGGCATTGCCCGGTGATGGTTTTGTTGATTTGCTTTCTGATTTTACACGATGTCAATAAAGCCAACAGAACAGAACCATCACAGAGAGATGATTCAGAAAATTCTTCGAATTCATTTAAAAAACATGCGATTCGGATTGCTGTTTCATACGGATTGGGTTGGTACCCAACGAAGTGTGTGAAAGAAAATTTGACTAAGACAATATCAATACTTTTGCCTATTTGGCACTACTGCTCTAACACCCCCTCGAGGGTTTGCCACATCGCCTTTGTAGCGGGGTATCAAATGAATATGAACGTGAAAAACAGATTGCCCTGCTGCTTCACCATCATTTATTCCTACGTTAAAGCCATGGGGATTGTATCGCTTTTCAATGATAGTTTTGCAACGATTTACCAAGAGCCATAATGCTCTTTGTTCGTGTATGGATAGATCGAAATAGCTTGCAGTATGACGTTTTGGGATAACCAAAGTATGTCCTTTATTTACAGGAAAGCCATCTAAAAATGCTACTGCTGTTGCTGTTTCACTTATCAACTCGACCTTTGGATTTAAATTGCAGAACGGGCAATTGGTTCTTCCCTTTTTTATCTGATTAAAATGCTGATATTCATATATTTCACAATTTTCGTTTTGGAATATACTATTATAGGGTAATACCACATCGCTCTGATAGGTTGGTTTTTTGTGAACATAATGTGTGCGGAAACCCTCATTTTTCAAATCTCGTCGGACAGCAAAATATGCTTTTCCTGCGGGCTTCAGCAGTTCTGAAACTGACATCAGCACATCGGCTTGCTCGTTTGGTTCTAAAACATTTAGAACATAATTGCAGATAATCGTGTCAAAGCGTTTTTCGGGCAATTCCGGCCGATAATAGTTGTCGTAACCAATGATATTGTAACCTGATTTCTGCAAATGGTCTGTATCGTAACCAAAGCCGCAACCAAAATCTAATATTTCGCCTAGCAACAATTTTCGTTCTTTCAGAATACGGGTAGGGAACGATAACGAAGTTCGTTGAATGGCAGTTAGATGGGGATTGTTTACTTTCTTTTTCATGGCCGGGAAGAATTTTGCCAATACTTAAACCCCATGTTCTCAGCAATTTGAGCGAGAGGTAAGAATGTCTTCTTGTAAATATTGATAAAGTCTTGTTCCGAACAATCCACCAACTCTGTAAGCGAACCATGCAGAGTTAAATAATCTTCCAATAGCTTGTTGTTCGGGTTTTTGGGGTAGATGGCTTGTATTGCTTTTTGGTGCAATCTGGCAAATGGCTCTAAGTATGTATCCAGAGAGGGTAGGTTATTGCTTTTAGATGAATTTATGCTTGCATCGGCAGGTAGTAAGTTCCATAACAAGCTATGCGATACGAAGCTCCAGGGTAAGAAATGGTCTAAATCGTATGCTCTTATGAATAATTCTTTGCCTGTGTATATGCACTTCATTGACCCGGTTATATCAATATAGGTATCCCAAAAATTGCGCTGTTTTACAAGCGAATCGCGTGTAATGGGTTTTACCAATTTGGAGGGGAGATCGGGAACATTCGGATTACGTTTTTGAAGAAAGACAGTCAGATTCCAAAAAGTAAAATCGCGCAGAATTAAGTAGTTGTCGTTTAAATACTGCTCCCATAGTGGATTAATAGCTATTGCCTCGCCTCTGATGGCATAAATACAATTATTTGTGAATGCTTGCGATAGATTAACAACATCCTTGTCGGTTGTATAGCTTATCCATGGCGACAAAAATCGGTAGGGAACATTGAGCGTAAAAATCCGAAGTAAACTCTTTACCCTCGTATTCCCAAGCTTATCATTTATTTGTTTTTTAATATCAGTTCTGCTGGCGTCGATGGGAATGCTCAAATCTTTTTGAAGTTCTATGATTTGATTGTACAAAGAATCGGATTTGCCAAACGACAACCGAAAATAGTGTATGGGATACCACGCTTCCGAAATCATTCCCACAATAATTTCCCAAAAAGAAATATACCTTTTCCCTGTTTTAACAAAAATTTCAAGAAATGATAAAAACCAATAGTATTTATAGGTTGCAACCGTGTTGTTGTAAATACGAACCAAACGACTTATTTCGAGCCTGTTGTCTTGTGGAAGATTCATTTGTTATTGGTTGGATTGTGTTATAACACCATTCTCAGAAACTTTCTTGATAATGCGGAGTTTCTCCTCCTTGGTAAAACCACGTTTTTTCATCATCATAAAAGTACGGATTTTTATCTATACTTATGTCCGATGATTTAGGGGGCTGAAACATTGGAAGCAATTTCTTCTTTCAGTTTAGGAAGGTGATTGATAACAATACTCCAAATTAAATCGTCGGATATTTTGTCGTAACCGTGGGCAATTCTGTTTCTTGTTCCAATTATTTTATGGACGTTTTCTAAATGGAACTCTTTGTCTCGTTAGATTATTCTATTCGTTGCCTCTCCAATTATTTCTATATTCCTTTCGACAGCCCGTTTTGTTCTGATGTCGTTAATATATCCATCAAATCTCTTTGGCCTGTCTTCAAAGTAGCTTTCTATCTCTTCTATTGATTGTAAAATGTCGTACAACCAAGTTTTAATTTCGCTATCCATAAACTAGTTGCTTTGATGAATCAATTGATTGCTTTGAATAAGGATTTTTAATTGCTTTTTCTTCCAACAAATCCACATTACGTTTAAATAGGTTCTCCAATGATTCTTTTAAGTCAAAATAGTTGTCAGCGTATTCATGAAGGTCTACGTCTTGAAAGTCTACGACTAGGTCAACATCGCTGTCCTTTTTGAAACTATCTGTCAATACAGAACCAAATGCAAATAGTCGTCTAACTTTGTGCCTTGAACACAAGTCTCGAATTGTATCGATATTTCTTTCTATTAGGTTCATAGGACAAAGATAATAAATTTAGCAAATGTTGTCAATTTGCACCAAGGTTACACACGACTCGTTTATAGTCCTAACCTTTCATCCCTATTCCCCCCACAACAGCCGAAAAGCCACAATAGGCTTGCATTTCATCCGCCTTTTTAAAATCCTGTATAAAATTACTAAACTTTACCAAAAAATTAAACCAAAAGCCACTAATCGTCCAAAGGGGAAAACACCCATAGGTTATCCCAATCCGCTGTTATAGCCGGTGGTTATTCTTTTCTCAAGCTTGTCAGCTTATAATTTGTGCTTCGGCCGCCCTCATTGGCTTCTTCCAAAATACCTTTTTCCATTAAGTCTTTAATATCGCGTAATGCTGTATCTGTTGAAACCCTGGTGATTTTTGCCCACTTGCTTGTCTGTAGCTTGCCATCAAATCCATCGAACAGCATATTCAAAACAGCTCTTTGCCTTTCGTTGATTGGCGTGTGTTGGTGTTGTTTCCAAAATTCAGCTTTATGCAATATTCGTTGTGTTGTTTGCTCGGTGGCCAGCATTGCATTTTTAAGACAATGCAAAAACCATTCGAGCCATTCGGTAATATCGCCTGTGCTGTGCTGTACTTTTTGCAACACCTCATAGTAGCGTTTACGTTCTATCAAAATTTGGCTTGACATACTGTAAAAACGTTCGCCGTTATTCTCGGCACGGGCCAGTAGCATATCGGCTATGGCTCTGGCTATACGCCCATTGCCGTCATCAAATGGGTGAATAATAATAAACCAAAAGTGGGCAATAGCCGCTTTCAGCACGGGATCGAGCTGCTTATCATTATTAAACCAATCTAAAAACTTGTCCATTTCGGATTTAACCAATTCCGGTGCTACGGCTTCGTAATGGACTTTTTCTTTGCCCATGGCACCCGAAACCACCTGCATTTCAACGGTGCGGTATTTGCCTACTTCTATCTTATAAGGCCCGCTGTATCCTGTGGGGAAAAGGGCTGCGTGCCAACCAAACAAACGTTTTTCAGTTAATGGCAAGGAGTATTGCTGTGTAGCTTCAAGCATCATTTCTACAATACCCTCAATATGGCGATTGCTTGGCACAAGGCCTGCAGTGTTGATCCCTAAACGTCGTGCTATGGAAGAGCGTACTTGCTCATAGTTTAGCAGCTCTCCTTCTATTTCGTAAGATTTTACTACGTCTAAGGTTAATGCCGTCAGTGTTACTTCTTCTTTGGCATAAAAACCTAATGCGTTCATCTGTCCGATGATTTTACCTTGCATCAAGCGGACTTCGCCAAACACAGCATTGATGGCCTTATCTTGCCAGGTGAAATCTGTCCAATTTTTATGCTCGTATATGTATTTAGCCATTGCCGGAAACTTAATATGCATCAAATATACAAATTATTCAACGCATAAATGCGGTGAATGTTTCGTTTTTTCACCGCACCCTGAAAAAAATCATTTGATGCTGTTTCTATTTGTTTTAAAGGGTCTGTCGGCCTAACAATGGCTAAATGTATTGATTTTCTGTTGCCTTTACAATACAAATATAAGAAACAAAACGAGCCACGTTTTTTTAAAATCCCTGTTTGTCAGTAAATATGCTGCACCAAACAAAAATCCTGCTAATGTCGATAGTACACCGTTTTGAATATCAAAATGCCCTCTGCTGATTATATGTGCTATCCCCCAAGTCAATCCACAGATTATCCCACCCCAAGGTACATTGCGTTGTTTTGTCCATATTTCAAATGCCTTTTGCCCAAAGACAATAATCAACAAAAACAGCAAGATTTCGAACATATAGTAAATGTATTGAAATATGAATTTTAGTAAACCATTATAATTGAATTCCTTTATAACTTTAAAACCGTCCCACGCTAAAAAACTTATCAATATAGATAATATAATACCAAGCAATACTGCAAGCACTTGCCACAATTTCATTTTCGTGCCTTTTACAAATAGGTCAAATTTCAGTTTGTTTTTTGCTATACGAATAAGCAAATAAGCGATACTGGCCCAAATTACGCAAGTAATGACCCAATGTATAATATTTTGCAATACCGAAAATTCTCTTAATTGTACTCCGAAAACAAGCGGTTCCCAGCCATAAGCGTGTAGAGCCTCAGTTCCGAGTCCCACAAAGGCACTCAATGAAAGTAATATATACTTCCACCCGGATTGATTAACAATTTCATCATTTGTACTCATTTCCTTTACTTCTTTGTCTTTTCAACGATCGATATTTCGTTTAATTTTCAATTCTTTACGTCATTTTCCGCCGCGCTGTCGTCCGCTTGCTGATATAGTTCCGTGACTTGGTTCCTACGAAAGAACGTCGGGATCGGGCCGTAGAGTGCCCAACACATACCCTGCGAGCCATCGACCTACCAAAGTTACGCAAATTTATCCAAGGGGCAAGTTACCCGATAATATCTGAGCTGAAACCAAGCCGTTGTTACCTGCTGGGGTTTCTTTCGGGGTCATTAATTTTCGCTGGGTCTTGTCGGGTGTCAAATACGTCCGTGAAGAGAATGCCTTCGGGAATTTGTTTGTAGACAACCTTGTGGTTGCCTACAACTAGGTATCTGTGGTCTTCGCCAAGTTCCTTCAGGGTTTCTTCTATTTGACCCGATTGGGGATGATGCTCCAGCTGTCGCACTGCTTTGAATACATCACTCTTAATTTTCTTAGCTACCTTTAGGCTCGCTTTAACCCTGTAGTAGGAATAGATTTTGGCGAGCACGGATGACGCAAAGTCTGTCCAAAGGATTTTCATGGGGTTACCAATCTTCGGATTCAAGCTCTAACTCCTGCTGCGTCTTTACCCTGCCCGCAAGGTAGTCTTTATTAGAGAGTTCAGCCCTGTCGATGAGCTGCTGACGGGTGAGCCGTTTGGGTTCATCCTGTTCACCCCTTCTGGCTTGGGCAATAGCACTCTCAATTTTCAAAAACAGGCTTTCGTCCTGAAGGTTAACAAGATACCTGATGACATCATATTTTCTGGTCTCCAAATTCATCGCTCTGCATTTTAGCACAAGATACGAAAATTAATAGGAATGGGATTCAAGTCTAGGCAAAAAAAGCCTTGCAGGTAACTCGTTTATAGTCCTAACCTTTCATCCCTATTCCCCCCACAACAGCCGAAAAGCCACAATAGGCTTGCATTTCATTCGGCTTTTTAAACCCGTATAAAGTTACAAAAATTCACTGAAAAATCAATCTTAAGACAGAATCGTCCGGTGGGGCGGTTCACTCCTCGGCGTACATAAGCTTTTCAATATCCACCCTTTCCCTTTGGGTGCTCCGCCGGGGGTGCATTATCTTATACACCACGGGCACCACCACCAGCGTGAGTAGGGTGGAGATGGTCATACCCCCGATAATCACCCAGGCCATGCCGTTGCGCAGCTCGGCACCCGAGCCCAGCGACAGGGCCACCGGCAGCATCCCTATAATGGTTGAGAGGGCGGTCATGAGTATGGGGCGGGTCCTTATCCTTACGGCCTGAACCAGCGCTTCGTCAATGCCCTTGCCCTGGCGGCGTGCATCGTTGGCAAAGTCAACCAGTAGAATGGCATTTTTTGCCACCAGCCCCACCAGCATCACCAGCCCCAGCATGGCGTAGATACTCATGGCCGTGTTGGTGAGCGCCAGTGCCAGAATGGCGCCCACAATGGAAAAGGGAATGGAGAACATGATGACAAACGGGTCTATCCAGCTGTTGTAGAGGATTACCATGGAGAAATAGATGAGCAGCAGCGAGAGCAGCAGGGCGGTGGTGAGCACATCCATGGAGTCGCTCATCTTCTTCATATCGCCTGTGGCCTCAATGCGCAGGCCGGCAGGCTTGTGAAGTTTCTCCACCCCGGCCATGAACTGCTTGGCAATGGCTCCGGGTGGCACCCCATAGGCTTGGGAGCGAATGGTAACTGAGCTGTTTCGGTTGTATCGCTCCAGGCGGTTTGGCCCGGTACCCGGCGAAATATGGGCAAACTGCGACAGCCTCACGCTCTCGCCCCGGTTGTTGATAAACATCAGGTTGGGGACATTCTCAGCCTGCTGGCGGTAAATCTTGTCGGCACGGATGTTTATATCGTACTCGTAGTTGCCCTCGGTGTACTTCAGCAGGTCGTTGCCCTGAAAGTTGAGTTGCATTACCGCTCCCACGTTATCCAGCGTAAGCCCCAGTGCCGACATCTTCTCGCGATTTACCCTCACCGTGATTTCGGGGGTTGCACTCTCCACCGATAGCTCCTGCTGCATCACTCCCGGTATGGAGCTCATCACCTCCAACGCCTGCCCGGCAAACAGCATGAGCGAATCGGGGTTGGAGGCCGTGATAATATACTCCACTGCCGCCTTGGCGGCGGTACCCGTAAGGCTCACGCTGAAGATGTTCACCTTGGCATCCACCAGGAAATCGGACAGGGGTTTGCGTATGCGCGTGATGTAGGTCTCGGTGCCCTCGGCCTGTTTCCTCAGCTTCACGTTCAGCTCGGCCAGGTAGGGTGTGCCCCTGGTACTCTGTAGGTTATCGCTGGTAAGTCCCACCATGGTAACCACGTTTTCCACCTCGGGCCGACTCATAAACCAACCCTCGGCGCGCTGCACCAGGGCGTTGGATTCCTCCATGGAGATGCCCTTGGGCATCTCCAGCTGCACGATAAACTCACCCCGGTCGATGTAGGGTTGAAACTCAAAGTTGATGAACCCAAGGGGGAAGAGCGACATCACCGCCATCGTGATGGCCAGCACCACAAGTCCCACCCAGCGTTTGTGACCCAACCCCCACCGGAGGATATCCGAAACCCAATGGCTAAACCGGGTAATGGCATTCTCAAAGCCTTTTAAAAATTTTCCGAATATATTGATCTCCTTTATCCCCCTGATGTTGCCAAAACGTGAAGTGAGGAGCGGAACCAGGGTGAGTGCAGCCAGCAGGCTGAAGAGGATGGAGATGACGATTACGGCACAAAACTGACGCAGGATATCGGAAACCAGTGTGTTGGTGAAGATCACCGGCAGGAACACCATGACGATGGCCACCGTGACGGAGATTACCGTAAACCCTATCTCGCGCATGGCATCGAAGGAGGCCTTCACGCGATTTTTCCCCATCTCCATGTGACGGTACACGTTTTCGATGACCACAATGGCATCATCAACCAGCACGCCGATGACCAGCGATAGTGCCAGAAGCGACATCAGGTTGAGGGTGAAGTTGAAGAGCCACATGCCGATAAAGGTGGAGACGAGCGATATGGGAACCACCACCATCACGATAAGGGCATTGCGGAGGTTGTGCAGGAAGAGCAGAATAACCAGTGTTACCAGCAGGATGGCAAGCATCAGGTCGGTGAATACTGACTTTATGGATTGGTGCGTAAAAGTTGTTGTGTTCTGTACCATGTCAATCCTCAGGCCCTCCGTGGCGTATGCCAGCTGTAGTTGGTCAATGGTTTCCTGCACCCGGTGGCTGACCCATATGGCGTTGGCATCGGTTTGCTTTTGTAAGTTGATAAGGATGGCATCGTCTCCGTTCACCCTTCCCAGCTTCACGGGGTCCTTCACGGCGTCCACCACGTCGGCCACGTCGTCCAGCCGTATTTGTGCACCCGTTGGGGTGGTGGCAATCACCAGATTGCGAAGTTCCTCAATGCTTGTCAACTTTCCCGAGAGGCGTATGGCGGTTTGCGATAGGTCGCTGTGCAGGTAACCGGTGGGGAAGTCGAGGTTGGCGGCACGGACAGCACCCTGCACCATCAGTGGTGTGAGGCCAAATGTTTTCAGCCTGTCCTGCTTTAAGTTGACTTGTATCTCGCGCTGCATACCGCCCACCAGCGATATTTTGGCCACGCCCGGCACCCGCGAAAATTCGGGCAGTACCCTCTTGTCTATGAGGTCGTAAAAGTCGGTTGGCTCCATGTGCGATGTTGCCGAGAGAATCAGGATGGGCTTTTCGTCAATGGATATTTTGGTGATAGTGGGCGAGAGGATTTCTCGCGGCAGCGTGGCACGCTTGGCATTGAGAAGGTTCTGCGCATCGGTAACCGCCTTGTCGATATCGGTTCCGTAGCGGAATGAGACGATGAGCATGGACATCCCCTCAAACGACAGCGACTGCATTTGGTCGATACCCTCCATGCCCGACAGGGCATCCTCGGCCTTGCGGGTAAGCGAATTTTCCACCTCGCTGGGCGATGCCCCCGGGTAGATAATCTGCACGTTGAGCACGGGAGGCGTGAACTTGGGCATCAGCTCGGCGCTCAGGTTTACATAGCTTAGGTATCCCAGGATGGCGAGCAGCATGAACACCACTGTCACGTATATGGGGCGCTTGATGGATATTTCTGTTATTTTCATACGGTTGACTTTTCTTAAAAATTCACACGCTTTTTGTTTGTCGGCAGGGGCATTTCCCGTTACTGAATGCATCGTACCGCCGTGCCGTCGGATATGTTTATCAACCCACCCACCACCACGCTATCGCCACGGTGCAGCCCTTGCAAAATCTCGATTTGCTCGCCCACCATGCTACCCGCAATCACGCTGCGTTTTCTGGCAATGCCATTCTCAACAATAAACACATTGGCAGCCAGCACGCTGCCGCTGATGGCATTACGGTTGACGAGGATGCCGTGTTTTTGGGCCTCGGAATTGAAGTGTACGGATACGTACATCCCCGATTTCAGCCCTTTTTCGTTGTGATCCAGGGTAACCTCCACAGGGAAGTTCAGCGACCTGTCGGCTTTGTCGCCAACAAAGGTAATTTTTCCATGAAAAACCTCTCCGGGAAAGGTTTCGCTGGTCAGCTCCACTGCCAGTCCCTTGCGGATATCCAACACCTGCTTTTCGGTGACGTAGCAAAGGGCTTTGAGCTGCAAGTCGTCGATGATATCGAAGAGCCGTGCTCCCGGGTTGAGGTAGCTGCCCACCTCCACATACCTCTTGTTGATGGTACCTGCAATGGGAGCCTTTATGGAGGCATCGGCCAGACGGCGTTTGCTGGTGGTGTAGCGGCTTTCGGCCGCCACCATCTGGGTGCGGATGTTGTCCAGCTGCTGATCGGTAATCCCTCCCAGCTCGTTGGAACTCTTGAACCGCTCGTAGTCCTTTTTAAGGCCTTCGTAGGCGGCCTGGCTCGAGGCCACGTCGGCAAGCAGCATCTCGTTGTCCAGCTGGATTAGCACCTGCCCCTTGTGGGTGTGGCTTCCCTCGTCCACGTAGATATCCACAATGCGACCGGCTATGTCCGATACGAAGGCCAGCTCGCGCCGCGCCTGGAGCACTCCGCTGGAAGTAAATTGGGAGGAGTAGGTACTCTCCTCAGTCACCATAACCTTCACGGCCACAGCCGATTTGTCGTGGGCCACCATCTGTGTCCTCTCCCGGGTTCTCCGCTTGTTCATTACCAGAACAATGACTATTGCGGCAACTACCGCACAAACCGAAAGGATGTAAACCAATTTTTTCATACTCTCGCTATTTTATTTGTTGATTATCATTTAGTAAACTTCTGATACTGCCCGTGGTTTTTTTTAGCTCCACGCAGGCCTTCATGTAGTCATTCAGGGCGTTGGCATAGCTCAGTTGTGCTTGCACCAGCGATTGGCTGGCGTTGAGAATATCGGCCATGGACGAAAGCCCCAGCTCATAGTTCTTCTCGGCCACGTTGAACACCTCCTTGGCCAGTTCCTGATTGTCGGCTTGCAGTTCAATAGTGCCCAGGGCATCGGTAAGTTTCATGCGGGCGTTGAGGTAGGCCATATTTAGCGATTGCCCCAGTATTTGGGCATCCTCCTGGGCCTTGCTTATCTCGATGCTGTTTTGGTTTATCTTGGCACGCCGTGAGAACCCGCTGAATATGGGAACTCTTAAGTTTAAGCCCACCAGCGAGGTGGGGTACCAGTAGTTGGTTTCTCCCCTGAAAAACTCATCGCTCATCCCGCTGTATTGGTAATTGAACATGAGCGACAGGGTGGGCATGTTTTCGAATACTGCCGACTTCTTTTGCAGCTTCACCATGTTCATCCTTTCCATGAAGAGGCGATAGGGGGTAAGGTTCTCCGGGGTAAAGGGCATCAGGTCTCCATGGCTGGTGTTGTCCACCAGTTGCTCTGTTCGGATGGGCTCAATGGCAATGGGGCTTTCCATGTCGAATCCCATTTGCAGTTTCAGCAGATTTTTTTGAATATCGGCGGCATTGCGAACGGCATTCTTTTGGGTTGTGAGGTTTACAAGGTTTACCCTCAGCCTGTCCACGTCAATCTTCTTAACCAAGCCGTTGGTGTAGTTCACCTCCATGGTGGCCAGCATCTTTCTAACCAGCTCAATGCTCTTTTCAATCCCGTCGGCTGCATACTCGGTTGACTGAATGGCATAGAAGAGGTTGGCCGTTTGGTATATCACATCCTCTTCGCCTGATTCCATGCTCAGCTCAGCCATTTTTTCGGCCGTTTTGGCAATGTCCATCATGTTGAAAAGGCTAAAATTGAGCAATTGCTGCGACAGCGATACCCCAACATTGGCATTGAAGTTTGTGCCCATCTCAATGGTCATGTACTTGGGGGCATTGGGGTCCTGTGCCGGTGGGGGCAGCATACTGTTCATAAAGTTTGGCATTATGAACTTGGCCTTTTTCAGGTTGTCGTTCAGATTGGCCGTGCCGTTTATCTGCGGAAGCAATGTCCCCAGAATCTCTTGGCGTGCATACGCCGCCTTCTCCCTGTCGTATTGCGATTTTTTCAGGTTGTGGTTGTTCTCCACAGCATACTCCAAGCACTGCCGGAGCGTGTAGGCCGATTGGGCGGAAAGCCCAAGGGTGTTGAGAAGGAGAGCGCATGCCAAGTTTATCGTAATAAAGCAATCCCTTTTCATATCTTTATTATTTTCTTGATTTGCGATGATTCAGACTTTTTATTTTTGTGACAGTATGTGCATGATTTTAATTCGCTTGCAAACACACCCTGACTTTTTTCGTGATCCCTACAGCAGCTGTCGTCCTTTATCTGATACAAGGGCGCGTAGATGATACTCAACGGCATCTTCGAAGTATGATTTGGACAAAAAGGCATTGTGCTTGATGATGCTATTGATATAGAAACCAAAAACAGAATAGGCGAGATACTGACTGGCATACTCCACGTCGATATCCTGTCTGTAGATACCCTCCCCCATTCCCTGTCGCAGATTTGCTCCCATCTTAACCTGAAACAATCCCGAACCGATGAGGTGCTCCGCTGTGGCCTCGCCGGGGTTCATTCGCATAATATCGTGGAAGAAAACCGGGCTGAGGGTTTCGAAGAGGATGTTCAGTTCGGAGAAGCTACTGCGTAGGTTTTCAATAGCCGATTTCTCCTTCATATCCAGCTTGGCTATGGCTTCCTGCATGTCGGTTGAAATGGAATGAATGCACTCCTTCAGCAGCTCGTCTTTTGATGAGAAGTGGTTGTACAGCGTTTTCTTGGTGATATTCATTTTGGCGGCCACTTCCTCCAGCGATAGCCGCAGGCCATCCTGCTTAAAAACGGCAATGGCTCTGGCGATGTACGATTCCTTACGATTCTCTATGCTCATGGCTTGATATCGGTAACAATGTAAAATTCGATGCAAAAATACACTATTTATTTATCAATAGTGTAATTAGTGTAATATTTTTTTAGTTTTTTATGTCCTATCCTATATTTATTGATTTACAGAGATTAAACAGCATGAAGTCAACTAAAACTACTTTTGTAATACAGGAGGCCTGTTGGCAGTTAATTTGTTACGAGCAAGTATATGTCAACCCTCAATTGAAAACCCATATTGCACTCAATATCAGAATACAAGCAGAATTATAATAAAAATACCGGCATCCGGTCAAGATATTATTATTTTAAATTTTAACTCCTTTTATGTTTTATCTCCCCTAATTTGGAGGTATTATATTTTGGCTAAGAACAAAAAGGCAATCAGCCCGTTGTGTTTGCGTCCCGCCATAGGCTGTGCCTTTTTTACAAACCTTCCAATGGAAGGGCAATTGACGTCAGTGCCTTTGAATTTCGAAGGGGAAAAAGGGCAATACCGGGCGGGAGCAAGAGATTAATTATTTAAAAGACAATATTTTATGGCAACTTCATCACAGGTAATAGGTGCATCCATCCTTTTTGCCATTTACGGAATGCTGATTCTCTACTTTGTAGTGAAAGGCTCGCGTGGAACCAAAAACATTAAGGATTACGCACTGGGAAGCATCATTTTTTCACCGGTTTTTGTAGCCCTGTCATTGGCTTCGGCCATGACCAGCGCTGCCACCTTTGTTATTAACCCCGGGTTGATAGCAAACTACGGGCTAAGCGCCTATCTCTCTTTCGGGGTTGTCTTTCCGCTTGCCTCCATGGCTTCTCTGGTAATACTGACCAAAAGTTTCAGGAAACACGGGCAAGCTATGAATGCAGTTTCGCTATCGAGTTGGATTGGTAAGCGGTACGAGAGTAAGGGTTACGCCCTTTTTATTGCCTTTCTCACCTTTCTGCTCATCACCTTTATTGTGCTTATTCTGGTGGCTTTGGTAAAGGTAGTTGCACAGGCACTCAATGCCAATCAGATATGGGTTTTGGGGTTGATAATCGCTTTTATATTTGGCTACATGATGTTTGGCGGGGCCAACTCCATGGTTTACACCAACACCATTCAGGCCATTGTGATGATTCTGGTGGCCATTATTCTCATCGGCTCCGGTATCCAGTTTTTTCAGGGAGGGCTTATCGGTTTTTTCGAAAAGCTTAGGGTGATTGATCCTGTTTTGGTTAAATCCACCAACCCGCAAAGCCCGCTATTCCGCGATCTGTTCGAGATTATTTTCGTTCAAATAGTGGTTGGTGCAGCCGTAGTGGTTCAGCCGCACATCATCACCAAATCGCTTCTGCTGAAAAAGGAGAGCGATGTGAATAAGTTTCTTACGGTTGCCGTTATTGTGCAAATCCTATTCTACTCGGTGGTTCTGGTAGGCCTGTTTGCCCGCATCAAATTCCCCGACCTGCAGCAGAATGGAGTATCGCTCAATGTCGACGGGGTGATTCCGGCCTACGTTATCGAGGTCTTTTCGGGGGGCATCGGATCGCTGCTTGTGGGATTGCTGGTTATCATGGGGTTGATCAGTGCAGGCTTTTCCACCATCGAAGGGCTTATCCAATCGCTTAGCACCACCATAACCAGCGATATTATTCAGCCCCTTTTCGGTAAAAAAATCCGCGAAGAGAAATATGTGAATATCAACCGGCTGGTAATAGTTGTATTGGGAATTATCTCGTTTTTTCTCACCCGCGATCAAATCCTAAGCCCAAAACTAAGCGTGGCCATCTTTGCACAGAATGGCGTTTACTCCTATTTTTCCATTCTCTTCGTTCCCATCGTGTTTGGGATTTTCGTTAAGAATGTGAAGCTCATCGCCCCGTTATCCGGTTCCATAACGGCATTGGTGGTTTACTTCACCATCTACTACGGGTTTCCCGCGTTACTCAAATCCGGTTTGGCTAACTTTGGCTATGCCAATATCTACCTTAGCGACACCGTTCAGAATCCGGCCATTGCCGCTGCCATGGCCATTATTGCATCGCTTGTAGTTGCCATTACTGTGCATTGGACTACGAAAAAAGCTAAAACTCAGTCAGCATAAACGTTGAAAAGACATTATGAAAAAGTTTGATGAAATTTACAAAAGCAAGCTGATCCCGCTGGAAAAGATGCCCGATCTACTCCAAAGCAACACCGATGTCATTGTTGCACAATGCGCTTCGGAGCCTCAGGGCTGCATGTCGGTTTTCCACCTGGCCAAGAATAGGGTTAAAGACGTCAAGGTCTTTTCGGTGCTCACCATGAAGCCTTACGATTTCTACATGAAACACGAGATGAAGGGCCATTTTGAGCTTTGCAGCTGGTTCCATGCACCCGGATCGCGTCAGGCACTGAAAGAGAAAACGGGTACCGTAACCTACGTTCCAAACATGCTGCATCGTGCTGCATCGGATCGGATGAAGGTGCGTCGTCCTCATCTTTTTGTGGGAACCTGCACTCCGCCCGACGATAAGGGGTTTGTTTCTCTTTCTCTCGGCATAACCTATGAGAAGGATATCATCGAAGCAGCTGAAATCGTGGTGCTTGAAGTGAACGAGATGCTTCCCCGCACGTATGGCGACACACAGGTTCATGTTGCGGATGTGGATTATTTTGTGGAGTATTCCCAGATGCCCCCTACCCTTCCCGAGCCCCAACCCGATGAAGTGGCCATGGCCATCGGCAAACACATTGCCAACCTGGTTGACGACGGGGCCACCATCCAGCTTGGCATTGGAGAGATACCCAATGCTGCAGCACTGATGTTGAAGGACAAAAAGGATCTGGGCGTTCATACGGAAATGCTGGTGGACAGCATGATGGAACTGTATGAAATGGGTGTAATCACCAATAAGGCCAAAAGCGTGCATAAAGGGAAGTTTGTATGCACATTTGCCATGGGTAGCGAAAAACTCTACAAGTGGCTCGACAACAACCCTGCCGTTGAATTCCTGAGGGGCAGCTACGTAAACGACCCCTGCATGATGCGGAAGAATTCAAAGATGGTGTCGATCAACACCTGTATCATGATTGATTTCACAGGGCAGGTGGCCAGCGAGAGTATTGGCATTGAGCAGTATTCGGGCACAGGAGGACAAAGCGATACGGCAGTGGGCGCAACCGAAGGGTTCGACGGAAAAGGGAAATCCATCATTGCTTGCCGTTCCACGGCAAAACGGGGGACCATTTCCACCATTGTGCCTGTGCTACCAGCCGGAACAGGAGTTACGCTGCACCGCAGCAACACCGACTATGTGGTTACCGAGCATGGGAGCGTGCGCCTGACCGGTCTAACAGTTCGCGAACGAACTGAAGCGCTGATATCCATTGCCCACCCCGATTTCAGGGAAGAGTTAACCCGGCAGGCACGCGAAATGGGATATATCTTTTAAACGTTAATTGTTCAGGAATGGAAGCCATCAAAATAGCAGGAACCGGACTGTACGCACCCGGCACACCCATCAGCAATCAGGAGTTGATGGAGTTGACGGGAATAGAGTTTGATGCCCAAAAATTTTCAGGGAAAATTGGCATTGAGAACAGGCACATTGCCCATTTGCGCGGGATTGACGAGACAACGGTCGACTTTGTAACGAAAGCCATGAGGCAGGCCATGGAAAATGCACACGTTGATGCTGATGCAATAGGGCTTTTCATTGTTGCCACCGACACCCCTGAGTATATAACCCCTGCTACGGCCATCATCGTACAGGGAAGGATTCAGGGTGGTGAAAAGTGGTCCATGTCTTTCGACGTTTCCGCATCGTGTGCCAGCTTTACCATGGCGTTTGATACCGCCTCGCGTATGCTTAGCAGCAACCCCCTGATAAAATACGCTGCCATAGCCGGTGTTTACAACATGCCCGCCTTTATCCGCCCCGATGATGCTTTTAGCACGCCCATCTTCTCAGATGGTGCTGCCGCTTTTATCCTCACTAGGGATGAAGAGAAAAAGTCGTTTTACATTGGCAACCAAATGCTTACAGACGGAACACAGCTTGATTTTATTGGCATTTATGCCGGAGGTGCCAAAATGCCCGTAACACATGAAGTGATAGCCAATAAGCAGAATGGACTGCTCAGCCTGAAGCCCCTCCCCGGCGATCGTAACGTTAGGCTGTGGCCCATGATAGTTGAAAAACTTTTGAATAATTATGGTGTTCAACCCGACGAAGTTGACCATTACATCTTCACGCAAATCAACAAATCAGTGATTTTAACAGTGATGGAGTTGCTAAATCAACCAACGGAAAAAGCCCACTTTGTGATGGACAAATATGGATACACCGGCTCTGCCTGTGTCCCCATGGCGTTTCACGAAGGCGTAAACTCAGGCAGGATAAAACGAGGCGAAAAGGTGCTTTTCGTTGCATCGGGAGCAGGTTTGGCCGTGGGAAGCAACCTTTTTACTTACTAACCTTAAGAATCAATAGAATATTCCCAGAATACACTTGTCATGACCAAAGTAGGAATAGTTGGCACAGGAATATACCTTCCTGAAAAGAGAATGAGCGCCGCTGAAATATCGGCTGCTACCAAAGGTGTTTGGAGCGAAGAAGCCATCATTGAAAAGTTGGGCATAGTGGAAAAGACTATCCCCGGACCCGACGATGGAACACAGGAAATGGGGGCGCGTGCTGCTCTGGATTGCCTTAAAAATACCGGCATTGATCCGTTGGAAATTGATGTTATCCTCTGTGTTGGTGAAGAGTGGAAAGAGTACCCTCTCACCACGTCGGGGATTTACATTCAGCACCGTATCGGTGCCGATAATGCCTGGGCCATCGATGTACAGCAACGCTGCAACAGCACGGTAGCAGCGCTGAAAATGGCCAAGGACATGATTATTGCCGATGCGGAGATTAGCACGGTTATGATTGTGGGAGGCTACCGGAATGGCGATTTCATTGACTATGAAGACAGCGCTGTTTCGTTTATGTTTAACCTCTCCGCCGGAGCAGGAGCGATACTTGTGAAAAGGGACTATCCTGCAAACCATATCCTTGGCACCCACATTATCACCGATGGCTCTCTGGCTCGCTCGGCAGGCGTGAAGTACGGTGGTACTGAATATCCCATAACGGTTGATAATGCCCACGAGGCATACAAGTCTCTGAAAGTTTTTGACGAAAAATACATGAAAGACCGCCTGAACGAGGTTTCCATGTCAAACTGGTTCCACTGCATCGATAAAGCATTTGAGAAATCGAATTTAAAGCGGGAAGACCTTGGGTTTCTGGCCTGTCTGCATTTTAAGCGCAGCATGTTCAATAGCATGTTAGACGATCTGAACATTACGTTGGACAAAACCATTTATCTGGAGAATTATGGTCACATGGGGCAGATAGATGCCATTTTGATTCTACATCTGGCGCAACAAGAGGAAAGGCTGAAAGCCGGAACCTACGTTTCGATGATTGCAGCCGGTATTGGCTATGCCTGGGGAGCCAACGTTATCCGGTGGGGATGATAAGTCAATGGCATTTTGTAAATCAACATTTAGTTGAATATCTTGTTTTTATATTATTTTTGAGCTATATTAACGGCATAGTCAAGCCCATGTTTTTTAATCGTGAAGTGAAGTTATTTTCTATTATAATCAATTTTGTATCAACACTAACCTTAAAAAAAAACAATCATGAAAAAATTAATTTTTATTCTGATTTCAGCAGCAATTTTCTTTTCGGGCTGCAAGAAAAGTGAAGAGGAGGATAAGTATAATCCTTCTACGGACGGGCTAATCGGCAGTTGGTTATCAAAAGGTGACAATGTGGCTGAGCTGTTAAGAGTCTATTTCCAGGTTGACTCAATTACCGCTGTTTTCCATGAAAACAACACCTACAACGTAGTTTCCTACTCCGGCGGTACGCCAACAAACTACAACGGTACCTTTGTACAAACCAAACCGACAAGCGGAACCATTTGGACCATCAAGTTGCTTCAGAGCGCACCAACCTCTGTGACCAGCGAAGGGATCTTTGAAATTACCGGAAAAACGCCTAATTTCTTACTAACGTACGAGGTGGTACAAACCGAGCCCAACATCGGAGCTACACCTCCCACTCCTGCAGGAGGTTTTGGCAGCAGTAACGGTGGAGCCTTAGCAATGATGAATGTTCAAAAATTTGTTTACGTTCCGAAATAGCATCCTAATATTTGAAAAAGTCAGAGTGCCCAAAGCGCTCTGACTTTTTCTTTAATATACTTTCAATTAAACCAATCCGCCAAAGCATGAGTAAGTCAAAACATATCATTTTGATCTTGTGCCTTTTCGGGAACTCTCTATTCGCACAGTTGCCAACTAACCAATACTTTACGAAAGAGATTCCGGAGAAAGCCAATAAGGAATTCCAATTTCTTGGGTTCTTTATCAATCAGGCTGTGACGTCCAACTTTTATCCCGAAAACGATTTTTTAAAAGGGCAAATAGTGGGGCGGTTGTTTGGAGCCAATACCTCAAAAACCAGCAACGAACACCGTAGTGCATACGTTGAACAACGATTTATCCCATTCTTCATTTGGTCGCCCGCACTATTCAACGGTAAAGCCACCCTGCGGGCATCGTTCGAGCTGGATTGGACATGGGGTGACGTGGCCTACGGTGTGGGAGGTAACTTTGGGGGTGCTTTTTCGGCCGATCAGGTAAATCTGCAAACACAAAACCTCGAGGTTGAACTGCACCCCTGGGAAGGCGTATATATTAACCTTGGGCTGCAGCGCATTTTCGACACACCTTATAACCCTTACAAAACGCTTTTCGACAAGATGACCTACACCGGTTATAGGCTGGCCTATTTCGGTACCGATGGTGTCGGGGTTTCAGTTCGGAAAGATTGGGATTTCTCCCGGATAAAAGCGGGCTATTACAAGCTCTACGAGAACTACATCCACTTAGACGACGATGTTACCCTTTTCGAGCTGACCGGCGAAAAGGATATTAGCCGGAACTGGAAGATGGGTGGTTCGGCCTACTATATGCGCGACCGTGGTAACGGCGCAGGAGGCGTATCTATTCTGGGGCAGGGGCTTAACAGCCTGTTAGCCTCGCATAATGGCGTTTACCGCTTTAACTATGGCAGTGCCAAATATAAAGCCGATGTTGCCTGGCTGGGAACATTCTTCAGCCGCAACGCCGATCAATACAACGACCCGTGGACCATCTCCGGGTTTGTGAATGTGAACCTTGGCCAAACCGATACGCTGAGCACAATTATCGCTGACAGCAAGTGGGAAAAGGCAACCAAAATAATGGGCGTGGGCAGTAATATCAGAGCGGCTTACCGCTACGGGCAAACCCCTGCCGATCAGGTAGTGCTGGACATTACTTACACCACAGGCGATGCCAATGGACTGAGCGATGGTGTGTACAATGGAGTAATTACCGGCAACCAGTGGGGCGCACCGGGAGCCATTTTTGTCAGCTCTGGCTCATACATTCTAATGCCCCATGGGAATGTGGTTAACCGCTACACACCGGCCATTGTGGATATTTCGAACATGGGCTATGGGATGACCGCTGCCTCGTTCAGCGCTTCACAGGGTATTATTCCCCATAGGCTAAATGCCAAGCTGGGAGTTGCCGCTGCCATGAGCAATGTACAGCCATTGGGCGGAGGTGTGTTCATGGGCACAGAGGTGAACGGAAACGTTGCCTACTTCTTTGGGCCGTATATGAGCCTTGAACTACACGGAGCCTACCTGGTACTGGGCGACTTTTACGATAGCAAGCAAAGTGCCTATGGCAGTCCGGTAAACGGAGGCATTGATGGTCGTCCTGTCAACCCGTGGACCGTTTTTCTGGTGTATAAATGGTTGCTGTTTTAACGTTAAAAAAATGGGAGGAGAAAGAAAAATGAAAAAACATATTCTTAGCCTAATTGCTTTTTTATCGTTAATTGCAGGCTGTTCAACGCCATATAGTGCTTACAAAAGGATTAGCTCTTTTGAAGAAATAGAGTATAAATACCCTGTAAAAAAGGTTTACCTACCCAAAAATGATGTAACCATTGCATACAACGACATGGGCTCAGGCAGCAAAACCGTGATAATGATTCACGGGCTGGGAAGCTACCTGCGTGCATGGGAAAAAAACATTGAGGAGGTCAGCAAATCGGCCCGCGTAATAGCCATTGACCTGCCCGGGTACGGGAAATCGAGTAAAGACCCGCATAGCGGCATGATGTCGTACTATGCAGGGGTAGTCAATGAGCTGGTGAGCGAGTTGAAGTTAGAAAACGTAATCCTTGCCGGACATTCCATGGGAGGACAAATATCCATTACAGCCTCCCTGCTTTACCCCGAAATGGTAAAAGGGATGATTCTGGTTGCCCCTGCAGGTTTCGAAAAATTTACCAAAGGGCAAAAACAGTGGTTTCGCGATGTGATGACCCTAGACGGTGTAAGACTGACCTCCACCGAGGCCATCACCACTAACCTATCAAGCAACTTCTACCGGATGCCCCTTGATGCCGATTTTATGATAACCGACCGCATTGCCATGCGTCATGCAGAAGATTTCATTCCCTACTGTTATGCTGTAGTACAATCGGTCAACGGCATGGTAAACGAACCCGTGCTCAAGTACCTGAAAGACATTAAAGTGCCCACACTGATTCTTTTTGGGAAGAATGACAACCTCATCCCCAACCGATTCCTGAATCCGGGTCCGACAGCCGACATTGCCAAGGTAGGCAATACCTTAATTGCCAACAGCAAACTGGTGATGGTACCAAAGTGTGGCCATTTTCTGATGTTTGAAAAACCTGCTGAATTTAACAGCGAGGCCATCCAATTTATCAAGTCAATTCAGTAAAAAGAAGAGGAGCGCATTAGAATTATCGTGAGAAAAAGTATCGATTACTTTTTCTCACGATAATTTTGTATTTTTTGGCCTGATTATTATCCGGTTCTATCCAATATAATGCGCAAACAACTCAACACATTCACTCAATTCGCCCATGCGCTCTACCCGCATGAACTGGAGTATTTGCTTTCGATCCAGAATTTCAACAAGGCTCAAAATCTCAAATTGTTAAAGCAAATATATAGCAACACAACCTCAAACTCCCCAAAAGCATTTGATACGGGAATAGACAAGCGCACCTACTCGTATGTGAAGAAATGGATTACGCAGAGCTTAGAGAAGATTGATGTTGATCTGTTTTTCGAATGGCTCATTACCACCGAAACAAAAGTGCTTACCGACCTGATTGTACCCGAAGATGAGGCTCGCCTGCTGGGATCAATACAAAAGATGGATGCAACAAATTATAACTTCATCCGATTCTACGAGTTGGTACAATACTACCGCGACTACCTGATGGTACGCAACCGGAAAAAAAACATTCAACTGGTTATCGGGTTTTTGACTCGCTACCAAGAGCATTACCAATTACTAAAAGAAGTCAACCGCAGGCTTGATGAGATGACGGCTCAGATTGTCCAGGAAGAGATGTTCGACCCAATGGAGAGCGAGGTTTTAGAATCGTACCTCAAAGAGGTGTATTTTGATGAAACGCTTGACGGCTACACCCGTTACCGTGCTGTAGTGAGGCTCACCATATTTTACTATAACAACCGCCAGTTCGATGAGCAGTATAAGGTTTACCTGCACCTCGACGAAATGCTGAAAACTCCCCTCTTCTACTCGAAGCGAATATTGGCAAACTACTATGCAAACCGTGCCATGATGCATTCAAAGCGCAACGAGCTGCATCAGGCTGAAACATTCGCCTACCTATCAATACAGAATAAAAACAGCGATTACCTATTTTATCTGATCAACCTTTGCGGGGTACTCCTAAGGGAAGGGAAAAAAACCGAGGCGCTTGTCCTCATGCGTAAATCAATCCCCGAGTTAAAAAACACCAGCAATAACTACTATAAAATCGGATTTGCATCATACTATATCCGAACAATGATATACAACGGGATGGAGCAAAATGCCGTGGATTATGCTACTCAATATTTCGATGCCTATAAAAAGGAGATCTTCGAGTATCGATGGCATCTCTTTATGCGCGAATATATCCGTGCGCTTATTGCGGCCGAAAAATACCCAAAAGTGCTGGCACTTTGCAAACGTTACAAACTCCTGAACAAGGAGAAAATTAGGATTGAGCGCATTGACTACCTGCCAATTATTCAAGCTTACTACTACCTGGCCGAATACATGGAAAATTCCATTTCGCTGGAGAAACTGGTAGCATCCATAACCAAAGCCATAAGCCAACCCATGAGGGGGAAATACCAATCGCTGAGAATCAACGAATTGCTTGACGAACTAATGCCCTTAATTCCAGAAGCGATAAAATCAGTCCGTACCGAATTACGCCTGAATTGACAGGAAATTTCTGCCAAGCCGGTCATTGGCAAAACGTCTAACCATAAATTCCACATGAAATAGAGCAATAGATAAAAACTATAAAATGATAATTAAGGTTAGTATATAATTTTATACCAGGAAAGGAGAAAAGGCGGAGCATTTAAGGGAATTCAGGGGTGGATATTTATGATTGTCTGATTTAAAAAAATACCTAAGTTGCTTTTTTTGACAATAATGTGCGTTTTCAGAATAGAATTCTTTACTTTTATAGTGCCTTAATCTGTAGAACAATAATCCTAAACCTATGAAACCAGCGAATTTCATTGCAACCATCGTGCTTACTGTTTTCTTATCAAATCAACTCTATTCACAGGGTACCGTGAGGGGCGTAGTAAAAGATGGCGAAACCAATGAGGTGCTTTCGGGTGCATTGGTAACCGTTAAGGAAACAGCCACAGGAGTAATTACCGACATTAACGGGACGTTCATGCTCAAGGTTCCCGAAGGGAAACAAACCATCATCTTCGTTTTTCTGGGATTTGAACCCCGTGAAGAGGTAATTAATGTGGAAAAGGGCAGAACCATAAACCTGCATCATGTGCTGCTTAAGCCCATGACCTTTGGCATTACCGGTATTCAGGTAGTTGCCGAAAGGGCAAGGGACAGGGAAACTCCCGTTGCCTTTTCCAGCCTGTCGAAAGCAGAACTTCAGCAGACGCTGGGCTCACGCGATTTACCCTTGTCCCTTAATATTACCCCAAACGTTTATTCCACCACCCAGGGAGGCGGTGCGGGCGATGCCCGTGTAAACATCAGGGGTTTTAACCAGAGCAATGTCGCCATTATGATTAACGGAATACCCATCAACGATATGGAGAATGGGTGGGTTTACTGGTCCAACTGGGACGGCATTGGCGACGCCGCCTCGTCACTCCAACTCCAGCGTGGGCTAAGTGCCATTAACCTTGCAACCCCATCCATTGGAGGCACCATAAATGTAATCACTGATCCTGCGAGGAGAAAGGCCGGCTTTGTATTCCGGCAAGAGGGAGGATCGGGTCAATTCATGAAAAGCACACTATACGGGCATACCGGGTTGATTGATGAAAGGTGGGCGTTGAGTGCCGGCGTTGTTCGCAAAGTGGGTAACGGAATTATCGATGCCACCTGGACAGATGCATGGGCATACTACATGGGCGCAACTTACATTCTGAATAAAAACAATAGGTTTGAGTTTTATGCCATGGGAGCACCACAATACCACGGGCAAAATGCATACATGCAGAACATAGCTGCATACAGCCAGGCATACGCTAAAAGTTTGGGGTTTACCCCTGAAGCGTTACAGAGTTTTCCCGAGGCCAATGCCGGCAGGTTCTACAATCAGAACTGGAATGCTGTCAATCCAACCTATTCATCGCGCCAATGGTGGAATGGCGCCAAGCATGTAAGGCATTCTCCAGTTTTTATGAACGAAAGGGAAAATTATTACCATAAACCACTGGTAAGCTTCAACTGGTACTCAAAACTTGGCGATGCCATGTCGCTTTTCACCACTGTTTACTACTCCGGAGGTAAAGGGGGTGGGACAGGGACCCATGGAAGCATGGTATGGGATACCTCAGGCCCTTCGCGTATAGTTGACTGGGATGCTACCATTGGATGGAATAAGTTTTTTCATAGCTCCCGAGGAATACTCCGGAATTCGGTCAACAACCAGTGGTCGGTAGGAACCCTTTCGAAATTGAAGTGGAGAATCAACGACAACATTTCCACATCCTTTGGTATTGACGTGCGCACTGCTGAAGTTCAGCATTACCGGGAGATTCGCGATTTGTTAGGAGGAAGCTACTTCTTTTTCGATGGGAACCAGTTTGACCAAACCATAGCCAGTTATTATAAGGGGATTGGCCATAAAATAGATTACGATTTTACCAACTCAATTAACTGGGCAGGAGCCTATGCACAGGGCGAATATAAAACTGAAAGTTTGACCGGTTATGCCATGGCCGGATACTCCATTATCGATTATAAATACGTTAACCATTTTGTTAAAGCAACCAGTGGGCTGCCATTTTCACAGGAATCGGGTATTATTGGCGGCTATCAGGTGAAGGGGGGTGGAAATTACAATATTTCCGAAACGCTAAACGCATATGTTAATCTGGGTTACGTATCGAAAGTTCCAATTTTCGATGCCGTGATTGACGACAGAAGCGGCTCACTCAATGAGAATCCGGTGAACGAAACGTTTACCTCCTTTGAACTGGGTTCATCGTTCAAATCTTTCGATGGCAAACTTTGGCTTAATGCCAACGGTTACTACACAATGTGGAACAACCGCGCCAGAACCATTTCGGTCATCCTGCAAAATGGCAATGAAGGGTTAATATCGCTAACAGGAATGGACCAACTGCACTACGGGGTAGAGCTGGAAGGTTCATACCAGCCAGTTAGCTGGCTGATTTTAAACGCTGCCGGGTCAATCAATCACTGGAGCCATGCCAGCGATGCCTCAGGAAAGTTCAAAGACTGGTCGGATCCCAATTCAACCGATACCACTTATAATTACTACGTCAAAGTGTTAATGATTGGCGATGCTCCGCAAACACAGGGTGTTTTAGGCGTAACATTTATCCACAAGGGGCTTCGCTGCCAACTGGTATCGCGGCACTACGCACATCATTACGCCGATTGGGACCCCTTTAGCAGGACAGACCCTGCCGACGGCAATCAGGTTTGGATGCTACCCAACTACTCAGTATTCGACCTACACGCCTCATTCGATATTCCATACGAGGCGAAGGTTAACTTCCAGATATTTGCACACGCATTCAACATTCTTGATAAGATATACGTGCAGGATGCAGAAGACAACAGTGCTTTCAATGGATTTTACGGGCCAAATAACGAGTTTTCACATACGGCCATGTCGGCAGAGGTATTTTTAGGCACCCCGCGTATGGTTAACGTTGGGCTATTGGTTACTTTTTAAAGCTGGCAACACAGGTACAACACTGAAAACCATTCAAAAACAACAGGAATACATGGTAATCTTAGTACCATGAGGGAGTTTTTTTGTCATTTTTTCAAAATTTTTGCTTTCTTTTAAACGAACTTTCAATTTTTTTGTAATTTGTCATCGCTTAAGCGGTTGAAAGCCCTACGTACCATTAGTGCTCTTCACTCAGCAACTGTCCTTTAAATATAAATTCGCATTGTAACAAGACGTTGTAGATGATATTTTAACAAGTTAAAATGAACGGTTATGAAAAGAGAATTATCAAAAGTTCTTACTTTACTTTTTGTGCTAACAGCATTTATTAGCTGTAAAAAAGAACAACCAACCGGAGATATTCCGGTTTTAACCACAGCTGAAATTACTGAGATTACCAAAAGTTCTGCCGTAGGCGGAGGTAATATCACTTCCGACAATGGGCATGCGGTATTCGTAAGAGGAGTGGTTTGGGGAACCCATGATAATCCAACCATTAATGACAATAAAACAGTTGATGGCTCAGGTACAGGGAGTTTTGTCAGCCAACTGAAGGGATTAGAGCCCGAGACCGTTTACTATGTGAGAGCGTATGCTGCCAATAGCAAGGGAACTGCTTATGGAAACTCTGTAGTTTTTCAAACACTTGCCTTTGATATTCCTGTTCTCACCACCGCTGAAGTTACCGCAATTACCCATAATTCTGCCACTTGCGGTGGCACCATTACTTCTGACGGAGGGGAACCTGTCATTGCGAGGGGAGTTGTTTGGGCAACCCATGAAAATCCAACCATAGAGGATAACAAAACGACAGATGGCGCAGGCATGGGGAGTTTTGTCAGCCAAATTACGGGTTTGGAGCCCGAGACTGTTTACCATGTGAGAGCTTATGCCACCAATGCTATGGGTACTGCTTATGGCAATTCTTTAGTTTTTCAAACGCTGGCACAGCCGGAAACGGGTACATTTATCGATAATAGGGATGGCACAGTTTACAAGACAATAAAAATTGGCAGTCAGGTTTGGATGGCCGAAAATCTCAGGTATTTACCCTCGGTGGTAGGGCCGGAAACATCCTCGGATTCAGAACCCTGTTACTATGTTTACAACTATAACGGTACTGATGTTGAAGAAGCTAAGGCCACTACGATTTACTCCATATTTGGCGCATTATACAATTGGCCGGCGGCTATGAATGGAGAAACCAGCAGCAGCACCAACCCAAGCGGCGTTAAGGGTGTTTGCCCCGACAACTGGCACTTGCCAAGCGATGCCGAATGGACTCAACTTGTTGAGTATTTGGGAGGAGAAAACGTAGCCGGAGGGAAGATGAAAGAGAATTCAAACCTTTACTGGATAAGCCCCAATATCGATGCCACAAATACATCAGGATTTACAGCCTTGCCGGGTGGCTATCTATACTATGATAACCATTTCCATCATCTGGGATACTACGCCTCGTGGTGGTCTGCCACCGCAGGGTACAATGGCATTTATGACCGATATATCAATAATGACAGCGGCAAGATTTACCGCTCGGAAAGCGGCAAATCCGGAGGGTGGTCTGTCAGATGCGTTAAGGATTAATAGTATTTTCTGTTTAAAACCTAATGTTAAGTATTATGAGGTACTTCGTCCTATTCTTTATACTAACCTTTTCTATCCGTTCGTTGGGTCAGCTTGCCGATAAATACCCCAATGACATTGGAATTGAGTCCGACAGCAAAGTCCTGTTCGTTGAGAAGTTTAACGAAGAGCTGGCCGATATCATAGGCCGCTACGATGAGGTTCTGCATCAAGAGGAGTTTACTTTGGATACCGATATCCCTAGGGGCAGTGCCGGGCCATACTCGTTAAAAATTTCCAATACACAGGGTGTGAATAGCGGTGGGCATCTGTTCAAATCGTTTTCCCCCGGGTTCGACAGCACTGTTTTCCTTAGATACTACGTGAAATACCCCGCCATCGAGGATGGCTATGTTGGACATCAGGGGGTTTGGTTTGGGGGCTACAATCCGATAATACCCTATCCGTATCCACGTGCAGGAATATGCGGATTGGGCGATAGCCGCATAAGCATTGCTTTTGAAAGCGTGTGGCAGGACACTCCTCCCGGAATGGATACCTACCTCTATTGGGGCGATATGCATAGCTATGATGGCGGTAATACTTGCTATGGCAACACCATGATAACGCGGGGCAAAACGGATCACGACCAACCACCCGGCGAGGATGAGCCCATTAACGATTTGGATGAATGGATGTGCATTGAGATAATGGTTAAGCTGAACAATCCCGTTTCGGAATTCAATGGCGAACTTAAAGTGTGGAAAAACGGGGAGGAGTTGGGCCATTGGGGCCCGGGGTTCCCAAACGGACACTGGTTTAAGGATAAGTGGTACAACAATCCCGATGATCCCCCCTTTGAAGGGTTTAGATGGAGAACCGATGAAAACCTGAACATCAACTGGATATGGATTGAGTTTTACCACGATACCGGACCTGCGAGTTACATTAAATTTTCCAATATCGTAATGGCCAAGGAATATATCGGGCCAATATACCACACCAACAATGCCGTAGAGAGTGTAAAAAAGAGTAATATCAAAGTTTATCCGAACCCTACCACAGGGATAATTAATATTACGAGTAGCGAAACAATCAACAGCGTGAGCGTTTTCAATGTTTTTGGACAAAAAGTTTTTACTAAAGATCATTCAACTGAGATTGACATAAGCAATCTTCAATCCGGAACCTATATCCTGAACATTGAAACACAGGGAGAAAAACACAGGTTTGTCATAATAAAGGCTAATCAAATCGCCATGTAGCAGGCAGAATTGTTTGTCAACGATAATCGGTCATTTCAGCATGCGGAATCCCGTTATGCTCAACGGGCAATGTTCTTAACCCGGATATAATGCCCCTTACGTTGCCACTTCCTGCCGGATAACGAAAGGCGCTGATACCAAAATACTTCGCATCATAGCAAAGCCACATGGAAACGTTTCTAACCGAAAAAATGGTATCCCATAGCCATATTCAACTCGCATTATTTTTCTACATTTGTATTTTTAAGCGCGTAAAGAAAGTATGAAAAGAGTAAAACTTTGGGATAAAGAGTTCGAAATCAGCTATCCCGCCCATGAGATTAGGAAAAGCATTGAGCAGCTGGGAAACGCCATCAACAGAGATTTAGCTAACGAGGAAAAGCCCATTTTTATCAGCATTCTCAACGGCTCCTTCATCTTTACCGCTGATTTTATCCGTCTGATCAACTTCCCGTGCGAGGTTTCGTTCATCAAACTGGCCTCATACCAAGGAACCCAAACAACCGGGAAGGTTGAACAGCTCATCGGGCTTACCGAAAACATCGAAGGTCGAACTGTTATCATTCTGGAAGATATTGTGGATACGGGCATAACCCTCGGGAAGCTTATTGACAGGTTACAGCAGTATAAACCCAAGGCCATTAAGGTGGCAACTTTACTTTTTAAACCCGATGCGTACAAGGGCAGCGTAGCCATTGATTACATAGGCAAGGCGATTCCCAACGATTTTATAGTAGGCTACGGACTCGATTACGATGGGCTGGGAAGAAATCTCCCCGATATTTACACATTGGTCAAGCATTAACCTTTAAAACCATACATCATGCTTAACATTGTACTATTCGGCCCTCCCGGTGCAGGTAAAGGGACACAATCGGAAATGATTATCCGTCGATACAACCTGCTGCACCTGTCAACAGGAGATATCCTGAGAAGTGCCATTGAAAAAAAGACCAAGCTGGGAATGGAAGCAAAAATGTATATGGATAAGGGCGAGTTGGTCCCCGACTCAGTTGTCATTGGCATCATAGGGCGGATTCTGGATGAGAATCGGGATAAGGCCAGCGGATTCGTATTCGATGGTTTCCCCAGGACCACAGTACAAGCCGAGGAATTGGATAAAATGTTAGCCGAAAAAGGGCTATCCATATCCCAACTTCTTGCCCTGGAAGTGGAATACCAGGAACTGGTTGACAGGCTGCTTAAGCGGGGGCAGATAAGCGGCCGCAGCGACGACCGTAATATCGACGTCATAAAAAACCGCATCAACGTGTACAACGACAATACCCGTAGCGTAATGGATTACTACAGGGCACAGGGCAAGTACAGCGGCATAAACGGGATGGGAACCATCGAAGAGATTTTTGAACGGATTTGTAAGGCTATGGATGCCTTGCCGAAATAGTCCATACCACTCCAAACGCAGGCAATGTCATCGTCCAACTTTGTTGATTACGTTAAGATCTTTTGCCGTTCCGGCAACGGAGGGCCCGGGAGTACGCATCTCAGACGTGAGAAGTATGTACCCAAGGGCGGTCCCGATGGTGGCGATGGAGGACATGGAGGACACATCTACCTCAAAGGCAACGACCAGATGTGGACACTCCTTCACCTTAAATATCAGCGTCATATTTTTGCAGGCAACGGCGAAGGGGGAAGCCGCAGCCGCAGTACCGGAGCCGATGGGAAGGATGTTACCATTGAGGTTCCCATTGGTACGGTGGCCAAAGACCCCGATACCGGAGAACAGCTGTGCGAAATTACAGAGCACAACCAGGAGGTTACCCTAATGAAAGGAGGACGTGGCGGCCTGGGAAACTGGCACTTCAAATCGCCTACGCTGCAAACACCCCGATTCGCCCAACCGGGCGAAAAGGGCGAGGAGCGATGGATTATCCTTGAACTGAAAATTCTTGCCGATGTAGGATTGGTTGGTTTCCCCAATGCGGGTAAATCCACCCTGCTCTCAACTATCACGGCGGCCAAGCCCAAAATTGCCGACTACCCCTTCACCACCCTGGTGCCAAATATTGGCATTGTTCCATACCGCGACAATCGGTCATTCGTAATGGCCGACATCCCGGGAATAATTGAGGGGGCACATCAGGGAAAAGGATTGGGGCTTAGGTTTTTGCGCCATATTGAGCGCAACCCCGTTCTGCTGTTCATGATTCCTTCGGACAGTCCCGGCATTAAGGACGAGTACAACACCCTGCTCAACGAGCTGATGCAGTACAACCCCGAACTGATGGACAAGCGACGGATACTTGCCATCACCAAGTGCGATCTGATTGACAGCGAGCTGACCAAGGAGATGGAAAAGGATATGCCCAACATACCACACCTGTTCATATCGTCAGTGGCCAACAAGGGGTTGGAAAAGCTCAAGGATTTGCTCTGGGCCGAAATTAACCACGTTGAACCATGATGGAGCACCTTGCCAAGATTGATACGCAGCTCTTCCTGTTCCTCAACGGGCTCAACTCGTCGTTCTGGGATGTGGCCATGTGGCACATTTCGGGTAAATACACGTGGATTCCACTTTACCTGTTAATCATTTTCTTTGTGGCCAAAAGACATCGCTGGCAAACACTATGGATACTACTGGCCATTGCGCTGGTTGTAGTTCTTGCAGATCAACTATCGGTGCATCTGCTCAAGAACGTTTTTGAACGGCTCCGACCATGCCACAACCCCGATATAAAGGAACTGGTTCACGTGGTCAAACGGTGCGGGGGCAAATACGGATTTGTATCATCGCATGCGGCTAACTCCTTTGGAGTTGCAGTTTTTCTCGTGTGCCTTATCAGGAAGAGGTGGTTCAGCATCGGCATCCTCTTCTGGGCTCTACTTGTCTCGTACAGCAGGATTTACATCGGGGTTCACTACCCGGGCGACATCGTGGTGGGCGCTGCCCTTGGCTCGTCAATAGGATTTGGCATCTGGAAACTGCTGGAGTACATCGACCGAAAGACAGGCAATAGGATCATAAAACCCCCTCAGAGCAAACATGCTGTGCATTAAATCGCCTTCGCACGATCCCTACTTCAACATCGCCTGCGAGGAGTACCTGCTAAAACACCGCACCGATGAGTTTTTCATGCTTTACCGCAACCAACCCTCGGTGGTGGTGGGGAAACACCAGAACACGCTGGCAGAGATTGACCCCGATATAATCAAGGAAAAAGGCATTAAGGTGGTACGCCGATTGTCGGGAGGGGGTGCCGTGTACCACGACCTGGGAAATATCAACTTCACCTTTATCAAGAACGGCAAAGAGGGTAAGATGGTCGATTTCAAAGGATATACGGAACCCATCATCGCAGCCTTGGCAAAAATTGGCCTGGAGGCCAAATTTGAAGGGCACAACAACCTTACCATCAATGGCCTAAAAATATCGGGCAATGCCGAGCATGTCTTCAAATCAAGGGTTATGCACCACGGGACCCTGCTTTTCCAATCCAACCTCCATCTGCTGGCCCAACTCCTTTACGTTGATAAAAACAGGTATAGCGACAGGGCGGTTCAGTCGGTTCTGGCAACCGTTACCAATATCAGCGACCATCTGCCGAAACCCATGACCATTGATGACTTTGCACAAAATCTTTGGAATCACATCCTTACGAATAATCCTCAAGCCACGGCGTACCACCTTTCGACAGATGATATCAGTCATATCAACAAGCTGTATGAAGAGAAGTACACCCGTTGGGATTGGAATTTTGGCTACTCTCCCGCCTATTCGTTGCAGAGGGAGATAGAGTTACCCTCGGGTACCATTACCATTGCACTGGAGGTGGACAATGGGTTTATATCCAACGTGGTGGTTACGGGCTTGTCATTGTCCCCACATGTGGCTCATAACATAGAGGAAACGCTAACGGGATGCCGACACGAAATCAACGAGTTGAACCGCGCCTTGGCGGAAATCCCTATGAATGATGAGCTGAAAAATGCCATTGTGGAAGGGATCTTCTGAGGAGAAACCTAAATCTATGGGTAAAATGCCCAGACCGGTGTACATCTTCCCTTACTACTCAACCCGATAGAAAACTTTCTCGGTAAGGATCAAATCAAACTCCTCGGGTTTAAGAACAGAGGCCACTCGAAAGGTTGTATCCAGAAGGAAAAGGCACTCCATTTCAACCATATCACCCGCAAGGTTATCCATGTTGAACTTGTGGAGCATGGTGTAGCCAAGCAGTTCGCCCAAGTTTTCCTCCAGTAGGACTTTCAAACTATCCCTCACATCAGTACTTCCATCATCTTTTCCGGCCGCTTCCTCTCTCTCAATCATGGACATCAGCTGAAAGGTACGGTCGTGCCTCTCGTACCTTGCGTTGATCTCACCAAACACAATGGGCTTGTAATGAGGGTACTCATTGTTTTCGAACATCCAACTCTTAATGGTGTCCTCGGCACGCTGCTGCTTAGTAGGACAATAAACTGTGTCCTCCTTCACGGGGCCTTTGCAAAAGATAAGCATCACAACCATAAGGAAGAAGAGAAGTGCAGATGGTATTGATTTTGTTCTCATTTCCGTCAGTTTTTACATGGGGCAAGATAGTAAAAAGCTTGTAAAATGATGGAGGAAATACATTAAAAAAACCCGATTGTTCAAAAAAATCAATCGGGTTCAATGATTGCGAATTATTTTTCTAGCCCTTCATGGCCTCGGCAAAATACTTGTAGAATAGGGGGATGGTCTCAATGCCCTTGAAAAACATATCCAGCCGGTAGTTCTCATTGGGCGAGTGGATGGCATCCGACTCAAGGCCAAACCCCATGAGAATGGATTTCAGCCCCAACTTCTCCTCAAAGGTGCTGATAATTGGAATGCTGCCTCCGCTACGGTAGGGTATGGGTTTCTTGCCAAAGGACTCTTCCATGGCTTTGCTCGCCGCCTGATATGCAGGAATATTGGTGGGTGATACGTAGCCCTGCCCGCCGTGTAGGGGTGTTACCTTCACCTTAACGTAAGGGGGGGCAATGGATTCGAAGTGCTTCTTGAAGAGTTCGGCAATCTTCATGTGATCCTGGTTGGGTACCAGTCGCATGGATATCTTTGCCGATGCCTTGGAGGGCAACACCGTTTTGGCCCCTTCGCCAATGTATCCGCCCCAAATACCGTTCACGTCGAGGGTTGGGCGAATACCCACGCGCTCAAGGGTGGTAAATCCTTTCTCGCCCCACACCTCTTTGATATCCAGTGCCTTTTTATATTCATCCGGGCTGAATGGCGCCTTGTTCATTTCGGCACGCTCGGCGGGGTCAACCTCCAGCACATCGTCGTAGAAACCGGGGATGGTGATATGGTTATTCTCGTCGTGCAAGGACGCAATCATCTTGGCCAGTATGTTGGCGGGGTTGGCAACGGCACCACCAAAAAGCCCCGAATGGAGGTCGCGATTGGGCCCGGTAACCTCCACCTCAACATAGGCCAAGCCACGCAAACCCGTGGTTATGGAGGGTTCGTCCTTGCCCAGCAGTGAGGTGTCCGAAACCAGTATGATATCCGCCTTCAGCATCTCCTTGTGCTGATCCAACCACTTGCCCAGGCTGGGCGATCCCACCTCCTCCTCGCCCTCGATCATAAACTTCACGTTGCAGGGAAGGGTATTGGTCTTCATCATCAGTTCAAATGCCTTGGCATGCATAAATCCCTGTCCCTTGTCGTCGTCGGCACCGCGGGCAAAAATCTTACCATCCCTGATAACGGGCTCAAAGGGTTGCGACTTCCACTCCTCAAGGGGATCAACGGGCATCACATCGTAGTGGGCATAAACCAGCACGGTGGGGGCATTGGCATCGATGATTTTCTCACCGTAAACCACCGGATGCCCTTCGGTGGACATAACCTCGGCTTTATCGGCACCTGCCTTCAAAATTTGATCGCGCCAGTACTCGGCACACTTCACCATATCTGGTTTATGTTCAGAAAGGGAGCTGATGGAAGGAATCCTGATCAGGCCAAAAAGCTCATCCAAAAACCGATCCTTGTTGTCGTCAATGTACTTCTTGATGTAATTCATGTTTTTGTGTTTATTATTAGTATTTGTGTTTTCGCGGGCTAAATATAGCAGAAAAACGGGAGAACGACCCATTGGGGTGGTGAGAAAAAATGGACTTCATCACCTGTAAGTACGCCAAATGCACAAAACAACGGGCTAGCCCCCACCCCCCTTTTGGTATTGTATCCTTTGCTGTTCCAGCAGTTTGGCAGACTCCTCCATCTCTGCATAAAATGCCTCTCCATAGGCCCTGATAAGTGCCTCCCTAAGAAACTTATACACGGGAACGCCCTGCTTCTTGCCAAGCACTCTTGCCGGATTGCAAACGCTCCACCGGTCGTAGTTGATGGCGGTGAAAGTGGAGTACTTCTTCACCCTTATGGGGTAGAGGTGGCACGATATGGGTTTCCGAAACCCAACCTTTCCATCTATCCAAGCCCTTTCGATGGCACACATGGTAATGCCGTCCTCCTCAATGCAAAAGGCGCACTCCTCGCCATCGATAAGGGGTGTAACCATATCCCCCTCGAAGTCCCTCACGGCCACCCCCTGATCTTTGATGGCCTCCCTCCCCTCCGGTTTCAGGTAGGGGTCAATGGCAAGGAGCTCATTTTTGAGTATTTCCACCTCTTCATCCTCTAGGGGTGCTCCCGAAAGGCCATGAACACAACATGCTCCCAAGCATTGGGGCAGGTCGCAGCAAAAGTGCTGTTCAAAAACATCGAAGCTGATGAGCTTATCATCAATCTGAATCATATGCAATTTGCAGTTGTCTCGTTCCTATCCATCGGACAAGGGGTTTATTGGCAAAGCGCTTTGCCTGTCATCTCCTCGGGAATGGGAAGCCCCATGATGTTCAGTATGGTTGGTGCCACATCGGCCAGAATGCCATTCTCCACCCTTTTGCACTCATCGCTCACAAGGATAATGGGCACGGGGTTGAGCGAGTGAGCCGTATTGGGCGAACCATCGGCGTTAATGGCATTGTCGGCGTTGCCATGGTCGGCAATGATGACCACGGTGTATCCATTATTGCGGGCTGCGGTCACAACCTCGCCCACACATTGATCCACGGCCTTTACAGCCGTCTGTATGGCACTATACACACCGGTGTGCCCCACCATATCACCATTGGCAAAGTTGAGGCATATAAAAGGGTGCTCGCCCCTGTTGAGTTCCTCCACAATGGCATTCTTCACCTCAAAGGCGCTCATCTCGGGCTTCAAATCGTAGGTGGCTACCTTGGGCGAGGGTATCAGTATGCGGCTCTCGCCCTTGAACTTCTCCTCGCGCCCGCCCGAGAAGAAGAAGGTTACGTGGGCATACTTCTCGGTTTCGGCAATCCTCAGCTGCTTGAGACCGGCAGCCGACACCACTTCTCCAAGGGTGTTCTTCAGGTTGTCCTTTTCGTAGGCCACGTGTACCCCTTTAAAGGTATCGTCGTAGCGGGTTATGGTGACGTAGTGCAACGGTATGGTCTTCATCCCGTGCTCGGGCATATCCCTCTGGGTTAGCGTGATGGTAATCTCACGAAGACGGTCGGTACGGAAGTTGAAGCAGATGACCACATCGCCCTCCCTGATCAACCCAACGGGTTGACCATCATCGTCCACCCTGATTATGGGCTTGATAAACTCGTCGGTAATGCCCTCGGCATACGACTCCTCCATGGCACGGGTGATGCTTTGGGTAGGTTTTCCTGTGCCACTCACCATCAGGTCGTAGCCAACCTTGATGCGCTCCCACCGCTTATCGCGATCCATGGTGTAGTACCTGCCGGTTAGCGAGGCGATAACCCCATTGCTGCTCTGCAGGTGTTTCTCCAGGCTGCGCACAAAACCCAATCCGCTCTGCGGGTCGGTGTCGCGACCGTCGGTCAGGGCGTGGATATAAACCCTATCCAGCCCGTACTCCTTGGTCATGTCGCACATCTTGTAAAGGTGGGTATCCATGGAGTGCACCCCGCCATCGGAAACCAGGCCGATGAAGTGAACCGCGACTCCCTTTTCGCGGGCATGGGCAAAGGCTTTGGTCAACACCGGGTTGCTGTCTATCCTGCCCTCCCTTATCTCCCTGTTGATTCGCACCAGCTCTTGATACACCACCCTTCCGGCGCCGATATTCAGGTGTCCCACCTCGGAGTTGCCCATTTGCCCGGCGGGCAAACCCACATCCTCGCCACAGGCAAGCAGCCGAGCATGGGGGTAGCTGTTTTTCAGGGCTGTCATATTCTCGGGCTGCGTGGTGGCAATGGCATCGCTCCTGTCGCCTTTGCCTATTCCCCAACCATCGAGGATCATAAGCAGCACTTTACTATTTTTGGTCATAAGGCATTCTCCTCCACTATGGTATAGTATGTTGGAACAAATTCGGTATAAAAAGGTTTAACGCGGAACGGCTGCAAAGGTATCTTTTTTTTGGATTTTTTTGGGGACGATGTAAAATCACCAAAACAATTTGTTTTAAGTTTATGTACAAATTGTTTTGGTGATTTTATTTGCCCGTGTACTCCTTTTCGTAGTGCTTGTTGAAAGCATTAAGAAATGTTCGTCCTACATTAATAGTAATCATATCGCTGGGTATTAAATGAAATTATCATCGGTGTGAAACTTTGTTTTAGCCCTGCTAATATCAAACCCAAACTCGTTGCTATATGAGTGGTTGGGCACAATGTATGGCTTATTACCATATTCACATTGCGGGAAACCCTTTAGCTGCCAATAGCGTGCGGGTATTTCGAGCATCATACGCTGTTCAAAATTAGAGTTCTCATACTCTTCTATATCAGAATCGAGAATACAACTAACACTATCAATCTCAAGCAAATCTAAAAGATACGATTTGGGTCTATGGGTAAGAAAATCAATTACCAATCGTCCATCCCTTTTAAAAATGGAGTGGGTTTCAATATCCATCACATCCACTTCGGGGAATACGGTGTCCAACTTTTGTTGTAAATCACGTTCTCGGAGTAATTCGTTGTGGGGTAGTACATCAAAACTTCTTTGGAGTATATCCACATCGTATGGTAGAGCCTCTTTTCTATCGGTGGGGGGCGCAATCACAAACACGGGTTTGTATTTCCCTATTGTGCTTTCAGTCCTTTTCCTATTCACCCTCCCAAATCTTTGTATCAAAGCATCTAAAGGCGCTGCTTCGGTAATCATAAGATCGAAACTAATATCGAGGCTCACCTCCACTACTTGTGTTGAAATAACTATACACGCACTGTCTGATGTATTAAATTTTCGCAAAGAATTCCCATTATCATCTAACCCAATCAATTCCTGCTCCTTGGTATTCCTATCGCCCCTTTTAAACCTACTATGAATCAGCATTACAGGAATATCAGGGTATTTCTCTTGGTAATAGGCATAAATTTGCTGGGATGTACTCACCCTGTTACATACCACAAGTATTTTTTTATTATCTGCAATACCATCGTCAATAATACTTTCAGCATTTTCCCATGACTCAACTTTGTAAACTACATGTCTATCAAACTTATCAAGTTCCTCGGGGGGAAGTGATACTTCATGCACACTATCTTTTCCCAGCATCTCAATAATCTGTTGGTATAGGCTTGTGGGCATGGTAGCGGTACCAATGTGAATTCGGCAATTGAGCCTATTAAGTACTTCGACCATTTTAATAACAATGGCTCTGGAAATCTCGGTATAGGTGTGGATTTCATCTAATATCACATCATTCCCTTTCAAATCAAGTATTGTAGCCTCAAAGCCTCTCGTTCCAAAAAGTATCCCTGCTATTTGGTGCGGAGTTAAAATTTTAATTGATGAACCTACAAGCCCTTGTAGCATTCTCTCTTCCTGAGTGCCATTACGTTTTACTATTGCTGAAGAAGAGTGTAGTACCCTTATATCTAAATCGGGGTTGGTGGATAAAAGATCATTTGCCACCCTTTTGTACATGGCATTAATGGATGCCTGGAAAGGTAACGTGTAGAAAACCCTACTTTGACACCTGCGAAACAGGTAATCGGTCTTGCCTGCACCTGTACTAGCAACAACTATGGTATGTTTTTTTGTGCTTTCAGCGCTAATTAACGACAAGGGGTATAACTTATGTTTTCTTTCAAAGAAATCTAGGTTAGGGTGTTTAAATAGTTTTTGGGTTTGCTCTATAGTGCTATCAACCATTGCCGAAGCAAAGTGATCAGATGCCATAAGCAAGCCTTTCCATTCAGAATAGCCTTGTTGTGATAAAGAATTTTTGACATAGTTTAGCGCATTATGATAATTAACTTCTGCCTCATTAAGTGATATGGCCCTAGTAGAAATGCCAAAAGAGCCAATAATTTCAAGTGCTTCTTTTGACCATTCATCCCAACGCTGAGCATGCAACTTAAACACATCGTCGTAGTTTTCATCCAAATCAAGAAGTCCCTTATCGCGAACATCGTTTTTCACTGGCTTATGGTGTGCGATAACCATCTCAATTAATTGTGGATGAATGTCTTCTGGGAAAAGTGAAAGGAAAAAGAGTGACGCAATTTCATGCCTGAATGGCTTTACCCTATCATGCCATTGAAAATCAGGTTTTAGTCTCTCCTGAAAAATTGGACTAGCTTTACCTATGTCGTGTAGAATAGCCCCTTTTTTTGCAATGTCCACAGAAAAGCCAAATGCCTCAGCAACCCTTTCAGCAACACATACAACATGTTCCAAGTGGGCATGCAGGGTAGTGTATTCGGGTTTACCCTTTGCTTTAATATGGCTGCATATACTCATTTATACTACACTCTGAACAGGATTACCCAAAACTCTAAGCCAACCAAACATTGGTGCTCCACTATTGAATCGATTATAACCTACCAAGAAAGAGTTTTCTCCCTCTTCAAAAACCAATTCAAACCCAGGGAAACGTTCCTCATTCTCATTAAAATCCTGGCTATTAGTTTCAATAATCTCTCCGCTGGGATATAAAATATCCTCATTTCTTGCCAAGCATATGTGTTGCTTTGCAGCAACAAGCGCATCTTCCTTATTTGAAAAGGCAAGATGTAAAATGGGGTCTAACAATATGCCTCTTACTAAAATGGCATAAGGCCTATGGTATTCCTTTTTTGCACCCTTACCCTTCTCGTTCCAACCCCTAGGCTGTGTTTGCTCCTGTTGCTGCGAAACCTGTTTGTATGATAATCTGTGGCCAATTATTTTATATATACCCCATTCTTTGTCAAGTAGTTCAGGGAACAGTTTACGCTCAATTCCAGCAACTATTGAGGGTGTAAGAAACTGCTGACTGTAAACTTCCTCGTCTCTTACAGCAGTCCACGGTTTTATAAAACCAAAAGGACCAGAGTATTTTACTACGTACATATTTGTATTTTTTTAACCCAACATTTGTAAAGCTGGGATAGTTATTATTCTCTATTGTATTGCGCCCAAACCAATTCCTGTTGAGTTGCCAAGCCCCACATTCCAAGCAAAGAGTTTGGTTTCGGGCTTGCCCTCAATAATTACAGGGCACCAACTACAAATATTATTCAGGTTGTTGTACATTACATTCTTTTGCTTCTTGTAGGGAAAGCTAAGGTCAAAACTAATCCTAAATGTAGGGTCATCGAGTCCTACTTTACCCATTTTAGTAAGTAGAGTTTCCTTAAGGTATTCACCGGCTTTAGGGTCATTGAATAGAATAGGATTGATTCTGTCACCTTCTCTTCGCTTTATATAAATAGGACTAGCTGGATGAAAATGTGTTGTGTCCGAAAAATCAGGGTTCTCCTGAATAATAATCTCTTCCACTTTTAAGCCATCAAACATTTGTGGCTCTTGTTTGATGCCCTCAATTATTCGTTTAATAATGTGCGGCTCATGAGCGCTAATAAAAAAGTTGCTTCCGCTCTCAAAATAGAGCATTCCCTCCTTATTCTTACCCCCTGTGAGCCACGAAAAGGAGTAAAGTGAAACACTTCCGTGTTCACGGTTTTCTCCCAGCCATTTATGAATGGTTCCTGTCAATTTTTGCTGATGGTTAAATGGTACCGGCTGACCATCACTCTTAATTTTTAGATGTATTCTCATGTTTTTAAAATTATATTTTTGCTTTCAACTGTAAATCAAAATGTTGCGAAAAAAGATCTCTGTTTTTTTGGCTTGTTTGCAATTATTGTCCTTTAAACCATATTTTTACCTTTTCTACAACATACGTCTGCAATTCTTTAGGCTCAATTATCCTCACCTCGTTGAGCAGCCCCATGATAAACCGCCCTATCCCCTCAAACGAGTACACCATACCTTCGTAGAGAATGGCTTCCCCGCCCGTTTTTATGCTCAGCCCGGTGTCGGGGAACTCCTCCACCATCAGCTTGTGGGCCAGGTTGCTCAGCTGCAACCTCACGGGTATGGGCGTGCTGCCGCTCATGCCAAAGTGATCTATCCGTTGCGAGCCATGCTGCCCCTCGTACTTCCAGGGTGTGTGCGTAAGCTCAACGCTCCCCATGCGGTCAATCTTAAACTGCCTCACCTCCTCCACCTCCGCATCGAAGGCCAGCAGGTAAACGTAGTAGCTGAAGAATTTTATGGGCTCCACAAGCCTATCCCTGACATCACCGCCTGAAACCGATTGGTAACTTTTCAAAACCACCTGTTTCCTCTCCCTCATGGCTTCCCTGAGGGTGCCAATGCTCTTGCTAACGGACTGGCGGTAGATGGTATCGGAGATATCGTCCATATCGGTGAGGGCATAGAGCTTGCTCACAATGCTCTTCTGCACAGGCGAGTGGGGTGTGCTCGTGAGGATGGCATCGCGGATAAAGGCAGCCTCCTCAAGGCTGAAAACAATAAGGTTCTCGGGGGTTAGCTGCCCCTTGTCAATTCTGGGAATTTTAAATCTATCGCCCTCCTTTTCTATTACAAAACCCAAATCGCGCAGCAGGCTGAAATAGCGCTCAATGGTACGCTCCGACACGTCGAAATCGCGGGCCAAAGCCCCTTTGGTGGCACCGAAAGGGCTACGGAGCCGTGAGATCAGCTGAAAGATGCGGTATAACTTCTTGTGCTCAACCATGGTGTGTTGAATTTTATAATACCACGACAATTTACAAAAAATTGTTAGTTACAGCCTTATATTTAATGCAAATTTCAACTAACAGACCATCATGATCATTTCTTCCTATTCTTTTCCACAAATACCACCACCCTCACCTGCTCCTCGGGGTGGTTCTGCCCATCAACCATCTGAACGTAGGCGTTGAAAATATTGTACCCCGCATTGAGCACCTTGCTCATCTCCCTGTTGCCGGCCTTGGGCACGTATCCCAGCTTGTAATTCTTCAGATAAATGGCAATGGCATTTTTGTCCACCGGGTTGGTGGGCTCCGACACCAGTTTCAGCTTCTTTCCAATTTTCAGTCGTCCGAAGGCCAGTGCCCCATCGTAGTAGGTAAATCCTGCAATGCAAAAATTGGCAAAATGCACCCTCTTTTCTCTCTTTTTCATGGCAAAATATTTTGAAATTTCTGCCAAGATAAAATGGTCAACCGACAAGTAGTGTCGGAGCGAAAAAGAATTATTATTATATTGATATTGTGGGTATTAGAAACAGACCAGGGAAGGTGAAACCTTATTCCCTCATGCTCTGGTGACTGGTAATTCATCTAATCGCATTAATGAACCATACGAAATTTGAGGATTGTAATCCACAAAAATTATGTTTTTTGTGGATTTGATTCCTTATTTATAAACCTTCAAGGGCACTCCCGAAGTTTCGGAAATGTAAGCGAATCACTACATTTTTGTAAAAAGGCCAATGCCTCAAAAGAAAAAATTTTAGGGCACCGGATGACGCCTCCAAGTTATTGTGGCTTTCAACTTCACGTTTACGTTTTAAAAACCATTAAACACCAAATATCAAAAATTTATGGCCAGCCCCAAATAATTTAGCCCCGGTATGGTCGTTAACCTTTAGGTTTTTGTACCTATGGCAGGATATGAAAACCCCTCAATTCGGGTATGGTTAATGGCATCGCCTGTGGAAAACCTTGGAGGTGTTTTTTGCAGCAGATGGGTTGAAATTTCAAAAATATGTTTACTTTTACGTGATTTAGCCAATGGCTGCCCTTTCGGGGGCAAGGCTTTTTGGGTTACTTATTTTTGCATTGAAAAACACTGCACAATGAGAGGGATAGCAAAACTACTATTCGTATTAGGATTCATTGGGATATTCGTAAACGGTGAGGCCCAAACCAATCGTTTGAAGCGCGCCAATGCGCTGTACGACGCCGGAGGATACTTTGAGGCCATTGAACTCTACAGGCACGATCTGGACAAAGTGGCTAAGGAGGAGATGGGGTTATACCTCACCAAGGTTGGCGATTGCTACCGGTTGATTGGGAACGCACGGCAAGCCGAGATCTGGTATTCCAAGGCCATATTGCGAGATCCTCCCGATCCGCGTGTTTACTACTACTACGCCGAAATGCTGAAGATGAACGAGAAGTACGACGAGGCTCTGGAGCAGTACCAAAAATATAAACAGCTGGTACCCAACGATCCCCTCACCGATTTTGGCATTCAATCGTGCGATTTGGCCAAGAAGTGGATAGAAAGCCCTTCGGGCTACGAGGTGCTGAATATGCGGGCCATAAACAGCAAGCAGAGCGACTTCAGCCCGGCATACCTCTCCGACGATTACAGCGTTCTGCTATTCACCAGCTCGCGAAACGAGGCAACAGGAACGAAAAACCATGCCGGTACCGGTGAAAAGTTCACCGATATCTTCATTACCCAGCGCGATAAAAAGGGGACATGGAGCACTCCCCGACCCCTCGATGGCAATATTAATACCCCCAATGATGAGGGAGCCCCTTCGGTTACCGCCAATTTCAACAAGATTTACTTTACCCGCTGCCGGGCAGGCAAGCGCAACAAGCTGGGATGCGAAATACTGGTGAGCGAAAGGCGTGAACAGGGATGGCTCACACCCGAAGTCCTGCCACTGGCTCCCGACAGCATGGTGGTGGCCCATCCGGCCATATCGGCCGACGAGCTGACGCTTTACTTCGTTAGCAACATCCCCGGAGGATACGGAGGCAAGGATATTTGGAAGGTTACCCGCAACTCCCCGTCGGACAACTGGG
>JAKQEF010000099.1 GCA_029558675.1 Bacteroidota bacterium
CAAAGGATTTGAAACTCTGATGGGTTAAACTTTCAAGCAGTTCATCCACCTCATCGGGTCGGTTATAGACAGGGATTATTACGGAATATTGTGGCGTTGTCATATGCGTAACAAAAGTAGCATTTTTATGAATTAGTTCACCGCAAAATACCCCTTCAGCCTGTTGAACGAATACGCATCTAACAGCTTATGCTTTTGCAGTTCGTCAACGCTTTGGATATTCCCTGCTTTTTCCCTATAGTAAACTATTGCCCTTGCCTGATATTCGGTAATATACGGGTGCTCTCGCAGTTCCTGATACGAAATCAGGTTAAGGTTCATTTTTTGAACCTTGGTGGTATCGACCCAAAGTTGCGGTTTGAGCGATTCCAACAGGTTCTCGGGGAACTTGTATATTTCTTTTAGCTGCTCCACATGGGTATAGCCTCCCAGCATTTGCCTGTAGTCAATAATCCTTCTGGCATAACCCCTCCCTATACCCCTCAATTTAATCAGCTCAATGGTATCAGTCGAATTCAACTCAATCACAATCAGTTCGGCAATCTTTTCATTTTCCAACTCCCTAATTGGTGCCACAGGTTCTGATGCAGGTATTTCAATGTAAGGCTCCAGCCTTTCGAAAACTTTTTCGTCAACCACATACATCTTTGCAAAATCGGCCGATGATTTAAAAACTCCGCCTTTACTCCTGTAACTCTCAATCACTGTTGCCTGCCGAACGCTGAATCCAAGTTTAACCAAATCGGCAACGGAAATGGTATTCGGATTAAAAGGGAAAAGTTCGGGTTGGATTGGCACAGGCTTTTCCACCTCGGAAAAGCTAAATTTTTCTTTGGCAACACGAGGTTCGTACTGCAGAGCTGTGAAAAAACTGTCAATCCTATAAAAATCAACAGGGTTGGCCAATCTGGACTCGTGTCGGGAAAAAATTCTGTAAACAGAAGGCAATAGGACCGCCACGCAGATTAAGAAAAGCAGAATAATCAACCCATTACGTTCCCCTTTTGAAAAAGTCAGCCAATTTTTCCACATTCCCTACGAACGATGCTGTCATATAAAGTGAAAAAGCCTGTTAACCTTCGTTTACGTCATTCTCTTCGTTTAAAATGAAGAGGATAGAATTAAAATTCACCTTAATGCTGTCGTCGGTAATCAGGCAGGGTGCCGAAAGCACTTTCTCGCCCATTTCGGTAACCTCCCCTTTGAGCAGTACAACAATCTTGTTGGTTAAATCAAATTCTTCATTGGCTTTAGCAAATACAATTTCTCCCCTGTTAATGAAATTCCTAAGCTTCCTGAAACGCCAGTCGGACCAGGGATGAACCTTCACAAGTAAACGCTCGGCCAAATCGTATCCTGCAAACAGCCAGAGTTTATCCTTCAGCTCGGGTTTCTTAGCAAACTTCCTCTGAATGGCCGAAGAGCTGATTTTAATGGCAGTTACAGGCGATTCTGCAATAAACGTTGCCCAGTAGGGGGATTTTCGTAGTGTATCGTAAGCGCAAATAACCGAACCGGGTTGAACAACGCGGATCAGCTGATCATCCTTCTCAATGCGGGCTGAACCCCTGATTATAATGTAGAAACCATCGCTCTGCGAATCCTCGTGGCATATTTTTGCGTTGGTTGCAAACATCTTTTCACTGAATTGCGAAGCAAAAAATTCCAAATCACTTTCGGAGCACTTATTCAATGCTTTCAGTGAATGCAAATATCGTAATGACTCGGTTTGTTTGTATTGGGGTGGCGAATCGATAATCTGCTTCATCTGACTTTGGATAACAGCCTCCAAACCTTCGGCATCAGCCGGCTCGAGCCTACCCTGCTTTTCCAACTTCTGAATGGTAACCATCTGGTGGTTGAGCAGCGATCGCGATGCTATCTGAGTCTCGATGGCATGGTAAACCTCAGGGAAAGTATCCTTCAGGTTTCGCAGGAAGGTCAAACCCATAATTCTGTTCTCGTTAATTTCATCTTCAAGACCCGATATTTTTTCAACTTCCTTAGCCTGTTCGGCAGCGTCCCCCGAAATACCCACGGTCAAACTCGATAAACTCTTCAGGTTCTCCTCCTGGGCTACCACAAATCCCCTGGCACAATCGTAGCTAAGGGCCAGTTTTCTGTAAAAACTCTTTTTCCAGAATGCGCCAAGCAGGGGCAGGGTTTGTAAAAACAGCAGTATTTTCGGCGTTTGCCACATCTGTTCAAGATCTTTCCGCTTGGCAAGCGATACCTCGCCATTGTAATCCAGCAAGTGATCTATTTCATCGGATAAATTTTGCACGGCAGCAGGGCTTAACACGCCCTCACTAAATTGCCTCCAATAACTCTCCTTTTCCTTAAACAGCAGCCTTTTACGAGTTTCGAACAGAGTATCCAAATCTTTTGCTTCGGTTTTTATATCCTTATCCTCGGGTAGGTACTCAGCCACCACTTCCCAATCGGCCCCCGACATAAAGCGGTCCTCTTTAAGTTTCGTTATCTCCTTCTCGCTTCCTTTACGCAGCATAGAGGTGGTTTGGTGGAATAGCTGTAAACGCGCCTCGCCCACTTTGGTCAAACCTAATTTTTCGATCAAAAATTTAATGGTGGTGGCGTTAACTACAGAAGTCAGGAATACAATACCTGCAGTTATGGAGAAAATTTGTGTTCTCGGCTCGAGTGCCATAGAAACCTCACTGGCCACAATGAGAGAAAGGGCAAGTCCAACGGCCCCTCTAAGCCCGCCCCACCATGCCACAACTCCATCCTTGGGGGTTAACCCATAGCCAATGTGCTTCATTATTGGATAGAACAAAGCTATAACTATAGCCCTGACTATCGTTATTGCCAGATATATAAGCAGTACCACCAGAAAATCGCGGGCTGTGTACGATACGCGCAGGGCAATCACAACACCTACAATCAAAAAGATTAAGGTATTGGCTAAAAAGGAGGCCAACTCCCAGAACTCGTGAAGGAAGTGGGCCACCTGAGGGCTCACGCGTGTACGTCCGATACCGGCCATCATAATCCCGTAGGATACCAATGCCAACACGCCGGAAACGTGGGCAAAATGCTCGGCAACAAAGAAGGCAAGGTATGCCGCACCCACCACTACCGTGATTTCGAACAGGGCATCGTTAAACACTTTTTTTAGCCAGGTAACCACTATCCAACCAACGGCCATCCCCAGAACCACACCACCAACGGCCACTTTGAAAAATATTGCCAAAGCGCTTCCGCCACCGCTTCCGGTAATCATACCGAATATTACCATAAAAATTACGATGGCACTACCATCATTCAACAACGACTCGCCATCAATGAGCGTAGACAACTTCTTACTGGCTCCCACCTCCTTAAGGATTGAAACCACAGCCACCGGGTCGGTGGCGCTGATGATAACACCGAATAGCAATGCTATCTTCCAATCCCATTGGCTCAAACCGATATTGGTTACCTTTATCAGCATACAGGCTGCTCCTGTGAGCACAAGAGCAACAAAAATTCCGGGGAAAGCCAAAATAAATGCGTTGGTAAACGATTTTTTAAAGGTGTGCACATGCATGGCGAAAGCCGCCTCGAAAATCAGGGTTGGCAGGAAGATGAACAGGATAACATGGGGATCGATATGGCCTGCCCAGTTGATGGATTCGCCAAAGAAAGCCAAACCGCTTTCTTCCGTCAGCCCCCAGAACGATGAGAAAAGGCCGATACGATAGGCAATACCCAGTAAAAAACCGATGATTAAAAGGGTTATGGTGTATGGAATGGCCACTTTACGCAGCCAGTGGCGCGTGGCTACCCCAATAAAAAGCGAAATAATGATAAACAACAGAGGTGCCATGCTGGTATGTCCCGTCGCTTCGCCCCCTCCTCCCGATTCGCTGGACGATAAAAGAATGTTTGCAAACGGAGATGCAAGTTCTGAAACCCAAACGAACCCTGACTGAAAAAGCAAGGACATTTTAGAAAAAGAGAGGGCTAAAGTGCTCATACTGAAAAATTTATTCGTTTCTTTAAATTAAATTAAATACCAACAGGGAGATTTTCAACTACCCTGAAATGAAGAACAAAGTTATAATAAAAAATACCCCAAATAGCAATGATTAGAAATAAAAATTCTTCCGTCATGCTACACCTTTCATAAATATCGAATTTATACTAACGGTATGCTGCTCTGTCGATATCAGCTATGGACTTCAGTTCCTTTGGTGGATTGAGATATTTGGCCAGGAATGCATAAATTTTCAGCCGAATCTCTTTGGCCGACTTGGTATCCAACCTATTGAACGAATGACCTCCCGGAGCTTCCTGGTATATTTCGTACTCAAACTTTTTCCCGTCGGCTTTTAGCGATTTGATTAGATGCTCAACCTCCAACGAGTAAACATCATCATCATTGGTATTGGTATGCACCAGCAAAGGCGTTTTGAGCTTGTGGGTATTCCATGCAGGTGATCTGCGCCTATACTCGGCCACATTCTCATTGGCCGTTTTACCAATATGGTAATCGGCTGAAAAAAGATTGCGATAATCATCGGTAAGATAGCCCATTCGGGCTATTAAATCCGAAACCGGCACTCCGGCATAGGCACACTTATAATCATCGGGGTAGTCAAAAATATTCATAAGCGTGATCAGCCCGCCATGGCTCCAGCCAATAATACCTACCCTATTTTTATCGACAAATTCGTAATTCTCCAGCATGTAGTTACGGCTTGCATGGGTATCCTGAACCTCCAATCCACCGTAATCGATCTTTTCCCAGAACTCCTTCCCATACCCCGTACTTCCCCTGAATTCCGGTGCCACCACGATATAGCCCTGAGCTAAAAGTTCTTTTACAATATGAATGTAGTAGGTCGAAAAATCGGCATGTACACCGCTGTGAGGGAAAACGATCAATGGGTATTTTTTTGAAGTATCGATACCCTTGGGTACGAAGACGTATGACCAAAATTTCACGGGATTATTGGCACCCATGGCTGTCGGATTTTTCACCACAGCTGGCGGAGGTCCGTACATGTACACCTTATCCACCGCTGCCACGTCAGCCAGGCGGTTGAACCACAGGATATCGTCAATGGATTTCTGAAGCTCGTCGATTCGGTGCGTGAGGTTACGATTGTAATCCCTCAATGCTTTCAACTCCTCCTGCACATTCATTTCGCCCTGGGCTTTGATCAGCAAGGGCGACAGGCAGATAATCAGGGCAAGTACTCTTTTCATTGCTCAAAAAATTTAATAGCCGTTTTTTAAAAACATTTAGATTGCAAATCCGCATCATCGCTACGATTTGACATTATGCCTCCTAATTGGTTTACCCCAAACTTAACGATTAAAACGGTTTAAACAAAGCTAATGGCGCATATCCACAAAGGTAAAAGACAATTCGAAGTAAAAAACAAGGGCACTGTATTTGTTTTAGGTTAGTAATGCATACCTTTGCATTCTAAGGAATTGAAAACATTATTTTTTTCTCGATGAAAAAAATTGTCCTGCTTATCATTCTGGGCTTCACAGTGCTACTCCTCAACGGACAGGAGCCCGAGCCATCGACCGGCGTTAAAATATCCACTGATAAGGTGAAAATCGAAGGCAAATACTACTACATACACATTGTGCGTAAAGGGGAAACGCTTTACTCCATAAGCAAAGCGTACAATGTGAATCAGATAGAGATTGCCATGGAAAACCCCGATATCTATCTGGGTTTACAGGTTGATCAGGCGCTGAAGATTCCCATTAAGGAGAGTCAGCACGGTATTCTAGGCGACGATCAGGATGAAAACTACATTTACCACGTGGTTCGAAAGAAGGAAACCCTCTTTGGCCTGTCACGCAAGTACGAAATTTCCATCCAGGACATCATCGAGGCCAACCCGGAGGTTGAGGAGGGGTTGAAAATCAGTCAGGTGGTACTTATCCCCAAAAAGCGGGTTCAGACCTTGGGGAGTGCCAAACCCGAGGAATCGGAAAGGTTTATTTACCACGAAGTAAAACCCAAGGAGGGTTTTTTTGCCATTTCACAAAAGTACGGAGTGAGCCAAAGCGTTATCCGGCGATTCAATGCCGACCTTGTTAAGGATGGCATCAAACTGGGTACCGTTCTGCGAATACCTAAGGACCCACAGGATACTATTCTGCACGCCGGCACACTACAGCCATACCAAAAGCCTTTAGAAACGGGAGAAGTGGCAGTGACAGAACAGCCCACGTTTATTTGCGATACCTTTGTTTACAACCGATGGAGAGATGTTTACAACATCGCCTTCCTGTTGCCTTTCTATCAGGGCGATCCTAAAAACCAGATAACCGAAGGCGTGGACGAGAGCGCCTCGGAAAGCAGGAATGCTTCGACATCGTTAAGTTCCGTTACCCAAAGCACCTCCATCTTTTTAGATTTTTATCAGGGAGCTCTTCTGGCCATCGATTCATTGAAAAAAGAGGGACTCTCAATCAACTTAAACGTTTACAACACAGGGAAGAGCCCTGAGTTGACACGTAAACTCCTAACCAACCCGGGATTGCAAAATGCAAATCTGATTTTGGGCCCAGTATATCCTGAATGCCAGAAGCCCGTGTCCGATTTTGCTTTGGAAAACCGCATTCCCATGGTTTCGCCCCTGGCTCAAAACAACTACCTGCTGGAAAGTAACCCCCTTTTCTTTCAGGCAAACCCTTCGTTCAATACGCAGATTGAAGGTTTTATCAATAAAATTGATTTCTGCTCCGGACAAAATATAGTGCTGCTGCACGAGGGGGATAGCACTAACATTAACCTCATTGAAACTTTTAAACAGCAAATTCAGCTGAAAATATCATCGTGTGGGAACCCTGATAATATTCATTTTAAAGAATTTACGTATAAGCCGGGTGGCATACCCACTGAAATTCAGGAAAGGATAAGCCATAGCCTGGTGTTGGACAGGGAGAATATTGTACTGGTTCCATCGAACAACGAGGTTTTTGTGGCCGATTTGTTGGGGAACCTGCATACGCTCTCTACCATCTATAAGTATCCCATTAAGCTATTCGGATTCCCACGATGGCAACGGTTTGCCAATATTCAGGTGGAATACTACTATCAGCTGCAGCTTCACCTTTTTTCGCCGTTTTTCATTGATTACGGCAAGCGCAACGTTAAAAGTTTTGTTGAGAAATACAGGGAATTATACCGTTCCGAGCCATCGCAGTACTCATTCCGTGGATACGATGTAGCTTTCTATTTCCTTAGCGCCATGAAAAAGTATGGTGTTGATTTTCAGTATTGCCTTCCTCAGCTTCGCGTTGATTTACTGCAATCGGACTATAGCTTTGAAAGGGTTGGGAGTAACGGAGGCTACGAGAACAGGTCTATCTATCTCCTTTACTATAGCAAAAATTTCGATATTCTCAAGCTGGAAAACGCTTTAGATGTAAATGATGGACCCATACGGCCGTCGCATTACATCAATGAGAATGAAAAAGTGGAAGCGGTTGATTTTAAGCTAAAATAACATCGCCTTTCTTACTATGACAGAGGTTATTCCTCTTCACGAAAAGCATTAACCAATAGATGGACAAATCGTCAATCAGAATTTCGTTAGAAGCAGGATGGGTTTCCATAGTAATCAATACCCTTCTCTTCATAATCAAATACTGGGCGGGAGTGGTTAGCGGATCGGTTTCGATTATTGCCGACTCGTGGCATACGCTGAGCGATTCCATTAGCTCTGTTTTTCTAATCATAGGCCTTAAACTTTCCGGCCGTCCGGCCGACAAAGAGCATCCCTTCGGGCACGGGCGTTACGAGCTGATCACAACAATCCTTATAGGGTGCTTATTAGCCATGGTAGCCTATACCTTTTTTTTGGAATCGGTAGAACGGCTGCAAAATAGGGAATCGGCCGACTTTGGGCTTATTGCTTTGGTGGTAACCATCCTTTCGATTGTGATTAAGGAGGGCATGGCCCAATACGCCTTCCGTGTGGCCCGGAAATCCGGGTCCAAATCGGTGGCAGCCGACGGGTGGCATCATCGGAGCGATGCCCTGTCATCGGCCATCATTCTGATAGGAATTTTTTTCAACCGCTACTTCTGGTGGATAGATGGTGTGCTGGGCATCGCTGTAGCGCTGCTAATCTTCTATACTGCCATTGTGATCATTAAAAAAACGGCAAACGTAATCCTGGGAGAAAAACCCACTACCGAATTGAAGGAAAGCATTTCCAACATTTGCAGGCAAGCCATAGGCTACGATATTTTCCCCCACCATATCCATATTCACAACTATATCAACCACAAGGAGATTACCCTGCATATCTACCTGCCGGATGAAATGACCATTTACGTGTCGCACGACATCTCATCAATCATTGAGAAACGGCTGGCTGAGGAGTTGAATGTTGAGACCACCATCCATGTGGAGCCCATAAGCCTCATGCCTTCGGATAATGACAAAAGCGTTTAGCCGGATTTACAGAATGGTCATCTCTTCAATCAACCGGTGAGCACCGGCAAATTTATCGATAATGAACAGGACGTAGCGTATGTCGGTAACAATGGTACGTTGCACATCGGGCTCAAAGATAAAATCGCAGGCCATGGCCTCGTAGTTCCCGTCGAATGCCACTCCAACCAATTGCCCATTGGCATTGAGAACAGGGCTACCGGAATTGCCGTTGGTGATATCGTTATCGGTTATGAAACAAACAGGCATCCCATTGGCATCGGCATAGCGGTCAAAATCCTTGCGATTCCACAGCACTTTTAATTTCTCGGGTATCTCAAATATTTCCTGCGATGGATTTTCCTTTTCAATTATCCCCTTAAGGTATGTGAATGGCCTGTAGTAAACCCCATCGCGAGGGCTATACCCTATCACTTTGCCATAGGAAAGCCGCATGGTTGAGTTGGCATCGGGGTATTGAAGTTTCTCCTGATTCATCTCTAACAATGCGCTGGAAACATCGCGCAGCGATTTCTGGTAGATGTTTTTATGGTAAGCAAGGGTATCGTGCAGCATCTCGTTAAATGACAATAGCCTGACGTACATCATCAGCAATGGGTCTTTCAGCAATGTGTCCACATTGGGTTTTCGCAAAAAATCTCCATACTTCTCGGGCGATGCGAAAATGGAATTGTGGTAAAAATAATCTGCCACCAAGGGTATTATCAACTCGGAGTGCTCCTCCTTACGTATGTCATCTATAAGTGGACTAACCCCGTCATAGGGAAGATTCCTGATTAAACTGGCAAGCCCTATGCTGTAAATACTTTGGTCAACCTGAGGGAAAAACCCTTCGAACAGCGACTCTTTGATTTTTGCCAACCTTTTGGCCTCCCATCGGATTTTCCGTTTGCTTGTTTTTTCTTCAAGCATCAGGAAAACCAAGTCGGATGATGCCTCGATTATCCCCGAAACCTTTGAAGGCCACTGAACAAGTGTGTTGATAGATCGGAAAAGCTCTTCATAACGATTATTGCGAAGGAATTGGAAATATTTATCCAGCGATTTCAGCGCCTCAACCCTGCCCATCCTGTTAATGGGATCTTCCATAGCCCATTGGTACAGCGAATCCTCGCGCTGCCTAAATATTTCCTCCACATTAAATCTTCGAATCGATTGCGCCTGGTAAGTATCCTTTTGCCAAAAATTGACCAGCATATCATGCGTGTCGGTATAGTTAACCCTTACCCTTTCATCTTCCTGCATGGCCTGTTTCACCACCTCGATAAAAGCACCCCATGTACGTTCAACCCAAGGGGCTACCACATCCCGTTCGTGTGCTGCATGGAATGAGGGTGCAAACCTGCGTGTGAGGCCGGGATATCCGATAACCATGGTAAAATCGCCCTCCTTCAGCCCTTGCAGCGAAACGGGAAAATGATACTTTGGGGCGTAGGGTTTATTACGCTTGCTGTATTCGGCAGGCTGCCCGTCGGGCGAAGCGTATATCCGCAACAGGGCAAAATCGCCGGTATGCCTTGGCCAATGCCAGTTGTCCACATCGCCTCCAAAATTTCCAATGGACTCAGGAGGGGCACCCACAAGCCTTACATCGAGAAAGCGGTTGTAAACGAATAGATAGAACTCGTTGTTGTTGTACATGGGAACAACATTGGCATAAATCCCCTTTTCTGCCTGCATTACCTCCTCTGCAACCGTTTTTGATGCCTCCGCAACGTTTTCCAGTAAGTCTATTTCATCCCCATTCCTTTGCATCAGCTCTTTAACCCGAGGCGTAACATCCTCAACCCTTTTGAGGATAAGGGCTGTTTTACCCGGAATATGCAGTTCCGATTCGTAGTCGGCAGCCCAGAATCCATCGCGCAAAAAGTTATGCTCGGTGGAGCTGTGGAGCTGGATATCGCCCACAGCGCAGTGATGGTTGGTTAAAACGAGTCCGTTTGGCGATATAATTTCAGCACTGCAACTCCCATCGTCTAAGAGCACAACGGCATCCTTAAGGCAACTTTTGTTAACGCTGTAGATATCTTCGGCCGAAAGTTTCAACCCCATGTTCTGCATCTGCTCCATATTCCGTGATATCAGGGAAATAAGCCACATACCTTCGTCTGCCCTGAGCGGATTGTGGAGGAACACCAATAGGATAGCCAAAAGAGAAATGAAATACGCAGATTTTCGTTTTAAGGCCATTATAAAGTAGTTATAAGAATTCGGATTCAAAGTTTTTTGAAAACGGACACAAAGTAACTCAATATTTTTGGATTTCAATAATTCATATGCCAATTAATCACGAATTTATGGATAACCCTGTTTAGAAAACCAAAGTCAATAGTTGCACAAATCAAATATTATTAAGTATTTTTGCCGTTTCAGAACCTCGACATGGACTGGGTTTTAAAGATAATCTCACTTTTAACGGCATACATTTTAGGCAGTATCCCAACCTCCATATGGGTTGGAAAGGTATTCTATCATATCGACATTCGCGAACATGGCAGTGGCAATGCCGGGGCTACCAATACATTCAGGGTTATGGGTGCCAGGGCAGGATTTCCGGTATTTTTTATCGATATGCTCAAGGGATATGCTGCGGTAAAAATGCTGTATCTAACCGATTTTTACATTCCCGAAACCGGGCAGTTTGTTAACTTTCAGCTGGCCCTGGGGCTGGTGGCCATGATAGGCCATATTTTTCCAATTTTTGCAAACTTCAGAGGGGGGAAGGGGGTTGCCACCCTTACCGGTGTCGTGTTAGCCCTTCACCCGTGGGCAACACTTTTCGCTTTTCTCATATTCTTTATCACGTTGATCATTTCCAAGTTCGTTTCGCTCAGCTCCATGATAGCCGCTTTCTCGTTCCCGTTCATCTTAGTCTTTGCCTTTAGCGACACAACCCCCTCCCTTATCATTTTCTCCATTATCATTGCCATTCTCATGCTTTTTACCCACCAAAAGAATATCGAGAGGCTGATTAAGGGTGAAGAGTCAAAGTTCAAAGTGAAGAGAAACAAGAAGCCATAGCCCCCTTTTCCTCGTACGTTTCCTGTTCGGCGGCGGGTGTACCGCCGTCAATCTATTGTAATCAAACTGTGCCTCTTGATAAAACCAAGCAAAACAGCTACGACTGAAAGCAGTGGCCTCAGCCGAACGGGTACCCGGCTAAAGTTTCTTAATTTTCTCGGGATTCTGTCTGCAATCGAATACAGATGCAATGGTTATAAGATTTCCATTTTTCCAATAGATTATCTTATAGTTGCTTTCAACTAAATATCTAAAGTCTTCAGGGTGCTCAACTAGAAGTTCCTCTTTTGGACCTATTAGGGGATTCGTTTCTAAAACCGATACCCTTTGGAGTATTTTATTAACAATCCTTCGTGCAATTCTAGGGTTTGCAGTAAAGGAGTAATAATCAAATATGTCTTTGAGTTGTCTTTCTGATAATTCTGACCATTCAATCCTTATTTCCATGATTTGACTTTCTTCTTTAACTCATGGTGGGAGATAACCCGGCCTTCTTCGCAATCACGCTTTGCCTGGCCAATCATTTCATGGAATTCATTTAATGGCATTGGTTTTAAATTCCTTTCGTGAGATATTTTCTTCTCCTGTTTAATGAATGATTCAAGTTTAGCGATAAGGCTTTCATCACTAATACGAAGGAATTCTTCAATCAAAACCAGTTTTCTCGCTTGAATGTTCATGTCTTAAGTTCTTTGTACAAATATAAAGCTTTTCTAAGGGAAAAAAGTCACATCGAGAAAATTTTAGATCGGTAACGGTTCAGGGCTTGGCGTAGTGGCGGCATTATAGCACTACCGTTGATACGAAGTGCCAAAGTTCAAATTTAGCAATAATGTTCATACGAAGCACTTCACCCGCCATTACGCCAAACCCTTGTTATCTGCTGCCCCTTTTTCAGTCTGCCGTGTTGGTCTGTCTGTCGTGCGTTGGCTTAGTGGCTCTTTTGCAAACTTGGTTTGTGTGTCGGTTTGTGCGGTTTGCAAATGTGCCACCAATCGGCTAGGCAAATATTTCTTTGAAAATTACTTCCAACTTTTCATCAATATTTCCAGATAAATCCTTGTGGGGAATCCCTATGCTTTCCAATGCATGTTTAAATCGCATAAATCCATTTTCACTTCTCATTTCAACCCAGTTAATGCCTAAATGGTCAAGTTGATTTTTGTTTTGAATTGAAAGTTTGTCTGCAACAAAAACATTAGTTGAACGTGCAATAACAGCATCAGCACTTTCGGGATTTCCACTACCCATAAGTTTTACTTCACACAAGTATTCATGACCGTCTTTTAAAAGATAAAAATCAATTTCCCTATCAAATCCTTTCGCGTTATCTTTTTTGAACTTTGCCTTGTAGTATTTATTGTCAACAGAATATAATTTGCAAAGTGTTTTCATTAATGGGCTTTCTACTCTTTTGCCTGCTGTGCTCCAAAGACCGCCACGAAGCTCAGCTCGTTTTACTGCAAGAGTATTTATAACTATCAAACTTTCACTTACATTTAAATCAACCGCAACATTTTTGAATTTTATTGTTAAGGTCAAATCGAGTTCGTGTTCTGTTTCAACCAAATTTTTAATGCTCTCATAAAGCACGTCATAATGTTCATTTGCTGCATCTATGACTATTTCTTTGGTTGAAGAATTGAACATATTGTGAATGGTTTTCTTATTCAATCCTGAATTGATTGCAATTTCTTTTGCTGGGAGTTTTGGATTTAAAAATGCTTCTTTATACCAATCAACCGTTATGTCTTTACTTTGAAGTTTTGCATCAACTATTTTCTTGAAAAAATCAATTGCAAATTGTAAAAATTCCGCATTGATAAGCGTTACTACTTCAATTCTGTAATCATCTCCTTTTAAAAGTTTACGGATAATATTCTTGGCTACTTGTTCTGTTAATGTCATTTTATTGTTGTTTTAAATTCTTTAAGTGTTAAAAATTTTGTTTCATGAGTATCAAACATTTCTTTAGTTTTTTTCGATTTCATATACTCGAAATAGTTTTCATCTTTTTCTGTCAAGAAAAAGTAACGATTTAAGCTTTTAGCTGTTTTTCCCATTGTACCGCTTCCACCAAATGGGTCAAATACTAAGTCGCCTTTATAAGAGTAATATTGAATAACTCGTTTGCATAGTTCAACTGGGAATACAGCTGAATGCACTTTATCGAAGCAAGGGTCAATTTTCCAAACATTGGTAGACTCGTAACCTTCTGGTACCTTGCTATCCTGAACGGTTTGCCAGTCGTATTGCCGCATATTCCAATCTAAAAGTTTTTCCGTTGACTTTCTATAGACCATTAAATATTCAGTTATTGAATTAGGTTTATAACCAAGAGGCTTTCTATGTTGCTGAAACCCCCCAATTCTATTTTTTACACTTGCTTCGGGTTTCATCCATACAATATCGTCAATAAATTCCCAACCCATTTCCATTAAATACGGATGAATATCAAAAGGAATAGGATAGCGTTTACTGCTATGTGCTCGGCTAATTCTCGGAATTATTATTGGCGAAGTGTTTACTATTAGGAAACGTCCTTCTTTAGTAATACGGTGAACTTCTTTGAATACATCTGCAAGAAATTCCAAATATGCTTTATAGCTTGGGTAAATTGAATAATCTCTTGCGTTGTAGTATGGTGGTGATGTGAATGTCAGATGAATGCTTTCGTCTTTGAGCAATTTCATTGTTTCAATCGTGTCTGCATTTACAACAACATTTTTTAAATAGTCGTAACTTTCTGTATGAGGTTGCCCGTTTTTATCTTTTAGCTTTGCAAAGTATTCTTTATATATAACAGTCCGAACCATTTCATTCTCGTGATTTACTAATGATTTTAAGTTATCATCAATTTTACTGTTTCCTTTGAAAACAAGTAAGCCACGAATGGCTTGGCAAACTATTTTGGGGTCATTGTCTTGAAGAATTTCTGTTAAAACACTTTGTCCATTTATAGTTCTCATTCGCCCTATTGACGAAACTGCTTCACGTCGTACATTAGTGTCAACGTCAATTGTTGCTATATTCTTAAGAACTGGTAAATAATCTTCTTTTACCAATTTCCCAATTGTTTTTACAGCCCATAGTCTAACATTAGCATTTTTGTGGGTTAATAGATTTTGTAAAAAACTACCATCAAAATCTTTAGGTAATTGACCAAGATTTTCTAGAATAAAAGTCAGAGAAGCACTATCTTGATATTTATTTATGAGTTGGCCAATATCTCCATTCCCCCTGTTTTTTAATTCTTTTATGTATTCTTTTGTTAACATTTCTCTCCGTTTTTTATGTAAGACACCTTTTTTTCTGCAACTCTTAAAATATCTAAATCTGCATTTTCTCCAATAATTCTGTAAGCAATTTGGTCGCTTAAATATTCATTATGTAATTCTTTTTCATCAACATTGAAAAACATAGCAACATTTGATATGAATTTCTTTGTTGGTGGTCGCTCATTACGCTCAATTTTGGCAAATAATGAATTGTCAACTGAAAGTTTATTGGCAACTTCTTTTTGAGTCAGCCCTGAAGATTCTCTTAATTGACGTAAATGTTCTCCGAATGATTTGAAATATTTTGAGTTTTTCATATGGACAATTTCAGTCCAAAGGTAGTTAATATTTTTCAATGGACAAATAAAGTCCAATAAAGTTGTTAACAAATTCTGAGCAGAAAAAATGAAGGCTCTTTTGGCTTTGCGAAGCGTTGGCTTGTGTGTCGGGCAAAACCAAATGTACCTGAATGTGCGATGGATTTCCGTTTTCTTTCTTGTCTTTATGCAGTAAAAATTCCTTTGTCATTCTGTCGTTATTACTGGTCTTTGACAATGAACGCTAACTCACTTATATGTGCATTAAAACTATACCTATCCAACACCCCCTTGTCGTATATGTAAAACTTCAGCTGTTTTAACACACTGCAAGTTATTTATTCTTTCGCAATGTTCAATCCTTATTTGGTTTTTTTGCAAATATCCTGGCTCTGAAAACAAGTTAAACAGCCCCTTTTCGGCGGCGGTTGTAACGCCGTCAATCTATTGTAATCAGGCTGTGCCTCTTGGTAAAACCAAGAAAAACAGCTACGTCTGAAGGCCGGGGCCTCAGCCGAACGGAAAACATTCTTAAGGCGCAGAGCGCCGCAACCTTTGTAACCAATCAAACAGAGAAAAGGCTTAGGTGCAGAGCACCGCAACATTATGCATGTACACTGTTTCGCTGGAGGTCGAAAAACCTGTCAGGTTTTAACAAATGAAACTATTCAAGGTAAATATCTCCGGGATATTCAATGGCTATCAGCGAAAGCCCTTCGGGAGGTGACGATGTGCCAGCCAATGAACGGTTACGCGCTTCAATGATTCCGGCAAATTCTTCGGGAGTTATCCTTTCCCTGCCCACATCTAACAGGGTACCAACTATGGCCCTTACCATATTTCGCAAAAACCTGTCAGCCTTTATGGTGAATACCAACTTACTACCTATGGTTTCCCATTTGGCAAAATATAGAGTGCAAATAAAGGTTTTTACATCGGAGCCGGTTTTGCTAAAGCACTTAAAATCTCTGTATTGTGTCAACTTATCCGCTGCAATCTGCATTTTTTCCACATCCAGATTACCTCTGTACAGGTAGCTTGTGCCAGTGCTAAATGGGTCCTTGCAACGGCTTATGGTGTAACGATAGGTACGTGAAATGGTGCTAAACCGCGCATGGGCATCGGGCTTAACGGGATGAATGTTCAAGACTGCTATATCGTTGGGCAGAAGCTCATTCAGGCTATTGATCAGTTTACTATCCGCATGCAAATCGGTTCGAACGGAATCGAAGTGAGCCACGTAGAACGATGCATGTACCCCGGCGTCGGTGCGACCGGCGCCGGTTACTGAAATATTCTCCCTAATCACCGTGCTAAGGGCCTTTTCCAACTCGATTTGTATGGAAATGCCATTGGGCTGCGATTGCCAGCCCACATACCTTGTTCCAAGGTAGGCCATTTCAAGAAAATAGCGCTGCACTTTTTTTCATCAAAAATAGAAAGATTACTCAGAATGAGCGCTCTAAAAAATCATTTTTTTAGAATGTCGATAACAACAGGCAAGAGAGAGTGTACCCGAGGTAACACCTGCCGAATGAGCCATGTGGAAGGGTTAATGTTTAAAACTTTAGGGAAAATGTTAAATTCTTTAAAGCCGATAAAGGATTGCACACCGTTAGTTTGGGCTATCTTGCCAAATATTTCAAGGGTATATGCATAAACGTCGCGGCTTCAAGGTTGAAAACCTAAAGAGAATCCATCGTAAGGAATTAGTCTTTAACTCGTTGGAACTCTATGCCATTAATATCTACTGCAAAAGGTATCACATAAGAAACAGGTCGAAGTTTTTACGTGAAACCATCATTTCGAAAGTACTCAACAAATTCGAAACCGACCATCCCAGGCTTTTTTAGCCTGGTTGCCCCCTCGCTTTCCTATACATAAGCAGCACGATGGGTAAACACGCCATGTATAGCGCTGCCCCGGAGGCAAAGGCAATGCTGAACCCAAACTCCACGGCAAGGATTGTTGCCACGGGTGCAGCCAATACCGAGAAAAAACCGTTTACCCCCCATGCAACGGGTATTTGATTGGTTGCGAATGTATCCAGGTATCGCATGCCCAGCGGGAATAGCATACCCATTAGCAGCGCCAATGGTGCGATTAGCAAAACCAAAGTTACTACTCTGGTATAAATGGGCAATCCCACGATGTACAAGTTTATCCTATCGCCCAACGGGATCAATACGGAGGTTAGCAGTGCAATACCCAGGATGGCAAACAACATTCCCTTCCTCATGTGCATTAACGACGATAGGTAACTTCCCACAGCCGAAAAGCAGAGCATGGTGCTAATAATAACCGCGCTCGACATAATGGGGTTGCCAACAACCAGTATGGTACGTTGAATCAAGGATATTTCCACAAGCATAAAGCCAAGTCCAAGGCATGCAAAGTAAAACCAAACAGGCGCGTTAAAACTATGGTTGGCAACTGAAATAAGCATGGGAAAAGCAATGGCTATGAGGGCGAGCAAGAGGCAAACCGCCAAGCTAACCCATACTATGAAGTAGCCCAACTCAAGGAACGGGATCCCATCGGCACCCATCCAGGATAGATAGCTTCTGAATTTACCCATCCTAAGAAATTTGGAAAAGAAAGGGCTATTGTCGGTTGGCGGTTCGAGGCTGAAAGGGTAATCGACTACACCCTTGGAGGGATCATCGCAAATCATTTGGTTTGCAAGGTGCTGAAAGGTTGAGTCGGGCATCATATTCAGCTCCTCTAAAGGAGCCGGAATTACCATATCGAAGCCATTTTCCAGGGTAAAGTTAAAGGCCATATCCCTTTCCGTTTCTTCAATCCTGTTCCGTTTCAGTATAACCAGCAGGGTATTCCAATTGCGCATGGATAGCATATGGTCGGACGGCACCAGCCCCATACGCCTTGCAGATTCAGTTACTAAAGCAATGAGCTTGAGGGAGTTTCTGGGAGGATTATCCATAAAGGTTGAGAATACCAATAATCCCTCAGGGGTAAGCAGATGGTAGGCATTGACAAGAGATTCGGTTGTAAACAGGTACTCCTCTTTCAGAGCCGATAGTCCGGCACCCCCGAAACTCCCCACCGAAGGGAATACAATGGCATGCCATTGCCGTTGTTCGTTGATTAAATACTCACGTGGATAGGCCATGACAACGCTTACCCGTTCGTCAAACCAAGGGTATTCAGCCAATCTGTCGGCAACAGGCCTAAGAGGTTCCACCATGGTAATCTTTTTACTCCCTAAAAGCCCGGCCTGTGTGGTAAAGAAAGTGGAATTGGGCTGAAGCATCAACACCTCCGGGGAGTGAAACAGCCTGTACGGGAATGAAAACAGATTTTGATGGTAGAAAGCTGTATCGGCAAGCGCTTTTTCGAAAGCTGCATAATCCTGTGCATTTAAAAATGCCATATCCACAAGGGGCACCCGGCCAAAGTAGGAAAGGCTCAAACCGCTTGCCTGCCTCAAACTGCCAGATGATACCATTTCGAATGTCCCCTGTGGGGTTGAAGCAGTTTGGATAACACGCGAATCGGGAATCAGCAGGGTTTTACTAAGGGGCTTAAATTCGGATTTGAAAGGCACTTTAGGCTGAAAAAATAGCAGTAAACAGCCCGCTAATCCCACCATGGTTATCGCAAGTTTCATCTTCGATGATTTGGCGAGGAAAAATCCGGCTACAATGGCCATTAGCCCAAAAGAAGAGGCTACATTGGCTACAGAAAGGTAGCGCGACAGCGCTATAATCAACACGCCCCCCACTGCCGAACCGGCTAAATTCCATGCGTATAGTACAGGAATGCTATTGCTGCGGATTATGAAGAAAAGACCCAATACCATTGCTCCCGAAAGGAATGGTAAAAACAGGATGAAACAGGTTAATAGCAATTTGGCTGCTTCAAATTTCGACGTAAAAACCAGAAGCGTATCGAAGCGAATACCCGGTATGCCTATCAGCAATGGGGAGGCCAACATCAGCAATCCGGTAATTACCGGCAAGCAGGGTATAAGTTTGGAGGCATACTGCTGTCCCAGCTTTGGCCAAACTGCCAGAATCACCCCGGATGATCCAAACCCCAACATGGCAACCGAAACGGCAAGATATGCAAAATGATACCATTGGCCATAGGATAAAAGGTTAATAATGGCCAGCTGAAACCCTATGATGGCTACAGAGAGCAGGAATATGGAGGCGTTTTCCCTATTCATTCTCCCGCCCTTGTGAATGGCACAAAACGTACCGGAATTAAACTCCTTGTTTTAACCTTTCCACCCTTTTTCTCTACCAGCATCAGCTGTTGCACAAGGAATGGCGACCCTACGGGAATAATCATTCTCCCGCCCTCTTTCAGCTGCTCAATCAGCGGGGGTGGAATATGGTCGGCTGCCGCAGTTACCACAATGATATCGAAAGGCCCCTTCTCATGCCATCCATGATATCCATCGGCTATTCTCGTGGTTACATTACTGTAATTCAATTTTCTCAGTGTTTTTTCTGCAGAATTCCCCAGTTGAGGCACTATTTCAATGGTATAAACATGTTTCACTATCTCGGCCAGCACTGCTGCCTGGTAACCTGAACCTGTGCCTATTTCAAGCGCAATCATATCAGGTGTGGGCTTCATCAGTTCGGTCATATATGCAACTATATAGGGTTGCGATATGGTTTGCCCATAGCCAATGGGTAGCGGTCTGTCTTCGTATGCACTATTCCTGTAGCTGTGTGGAACGAACAGATGGCGCGGAACTGTTTCCATTGCCTTTATGGTTGCCCTATGGACAACTCCTCGCTGCGTAATTTGCGTTAGCACCATATTCATGCGCCGCGAAGCGTACTCGTCGGAGGCCTGTGCAAGAGCCAGTTTCACGGGGATCATCAGAATGAATGGGAGCAACAGTCGCCGCATTGAAACACATTTTGGTAATGTGCACAATTTACAATTTTTTAAGGGCAATTTCAATACCCGGCTCAGAAGAACTCTTTCAACCTTTACGGAAAACCAAATCTACCTTAAAAGTGTTATCTATTCATCAACGGGAAATTCGATAGGCAACCCGACAGCCGTAATACCGCTTTGAAATGGTGATATTTCGTACTGTTCATACGCTTCGTTTACTTAAAAATTTGACAAAAATGGTGTAACTTTGCAGATTCAAAAAATGGATGGTCTAATCTATGAACAAGAAAAATATTCTTCATCTTGCAATTGTTTTAACCGGCGCAGCACTGCTGGCAACTGTCATTCTAATCCCCCGATTGGCCGACTGCTACGGAGCCAATGGTAAGTATTACCCCAACGATACCATCCTTTTCCTTAACCCTACCTATCAGGTACCCATCCCACAGGAAGTTACCTTTGCAGGAGAGCCTGTACCCCTCCACCTGTTCGACGTGCGCGAGAGCCTCGATCGCGAGCTGCAGGTCAATACGTATTGGCATTCACAAACGGTACTTCTACTAAAGCGGGGTAACCGCTACTTCCCTATTATCGAGCCCATTCTGAAAGAAAAGGGCATTCCCGATGACTTTAAATACCTTGCCGTGGCCGAGAGCGCTCTTACTCAAGCAGTATCCCCATCACAAGCCATTGGATTTTGGCAAATTCTCGAGCCCACCGGAAAAGAGTTGGGACTGGAAATAAACAACGAAGTGGATGAGCGTTACCACATTGAAAAGTCAACCTATGCCGCCTGCGATTACCTGCTGAAAAGCTATAAGCACTATGGCAACTGGACCATGACTGCTGCATCGTACAACTTTGGACGCAACGGGATTAACAGGCAGATAGAACGCCAAAACAATAGCAATTACTACGACATGGTGCTTGGCGAGGAAACCGGCCGTTATGTTTTCCGCTGTATTGCCCTGAAAGTAATCTTCGAAAACCCTAAGCAGTACGGTTTCTTTTTTGAATCGAAGGATTTATACCCGCCACTCAGGTATTACACGGTGGAAGTCGATTCCACAATAAGCAGTATTGCCTCTTTTGCCGAGAAGTTCAATACCAGCTACAAAATGATTAAGCAGTTGAATCCCTGGTTGCGGGAGAATTATTTAACCAATAAGAAAAAAAAGGTTTACACCATCAAAATCCCTATGGAAGGCTTTAGGGAGAGTGCATACCAATAGGAAGATACCCAAGTGCTTTGGTATAAATCAGAGAAAAGGACAAACAAGGCACTAATTAAAACGATTTTTTAAGCCATGGAACCACAAAAGGGTGAAGCAAGCGAGGTTATAGTTCAGGGAGCCAGGGTTCACAACCTGAAAAACATAGATGTGACCATTCCTCGCAACAAGCTTACCGTGATAACGGGATTGAGCGGGAGCGGTAAAAGTTCCTTGGCTTTCGATACCATCTACACCGAGGGTCAGCGCCGGTATATCGAGACTTTCTCTGCCTATGCAAGGCAATTCATGGGGAATATGGAGCGACCCGATGTGGACAAAATCACCGGGTTGAGCCCTGTGATCTCCATTGAGCAGAAATCGACCAACCGCAATCCACGCTCCACCGTTGGAACCATTACAGAAATTTACGACTTTCTACGATTGCTTTATGCCCGCGCTTCAATTGCCTATTCGTACAACACCGGTGAAGAAATGGTGAGGTACACCGAAGAGCAGATAGTGAGGCTGATTGAGAACGATTTTCTCAATAAGAAAACGGCCATCCTTGCTCCTATAGTAAGAGGAAGGAAAGGGCATTACCGCGAGCTGTTCGAACAGTTGCAACGCAAAGGATTCCTTTACGTCAGGATAAATGGCGAGATAACGGAGATACGCCCCGGCATGAAGCTCGACCGATACAAAATTCATCATATTGAACTTCTTATTGATAAACTGCCTGTGTCAAACGAAGATAGCAAACGGTTGGCATCATCGGTGGCAACAGCCATGAACCACGGCAAAGGCACCATCATGGTGCTTGATATGGAAAGTCAAAGCATAAGGTACTACAGTCGCAATTTAATGTGCCCAACCACTGGCATCTCGTACGATGAACCTGCTCCGCACTCCTTTTCTTTCAATTCGCCCCGTGGAGCATGTCCCCGTTGCAACGGTTTGGGGACAGTGGCCGAAGCCGACATTAAAAGGGTAATTCCCGATCCCAAGTTAAGCATCAAAAAGGGCGGAATACAGCCACTGGGACCGTATAAAAGTAGCCTGATTTTCTGGCAGTTGGATGCCATTGCACAAAAGTACGGTTTCGATTTGAACGATCCCATCGAGAGCATTCCCGATGATGCGCTTAATGTTATTCTTTACGGCTCGGAAGAACAATTCACCCTTAAACATCAATCGCTTGGCGTAAAATCGAACTATTTTCTGAGTTTTGAAGGCATTATCAGCTACATACAGAATATTCATAACGAAGATCTTAATGGCCATGGGCCAAAATGGGCTCAACAGTTTATACAGTACGCTGTTTGTCCGGTTTGCCACGGCACCCGGTTGAAAGATGAAGTAAAGTGGTTTCGCGTAGATGGGAAGGATATTACCCAGCTCTCGCGTATGGACATTGAAACCCTTACGCAATGGTTTGACAAATTGGAGGATAGGCTGAATAACAGGCAGAAAGCCATTGCCACAGAGCTACTCAAAGAGATAAGAGAACGTTTAGCTTTTTTAATGGATGTGGGATTGGGTTACCTCTCGCTGGGACGTGGAGCGGCATCGCTTTCCGGTGGCGAAAGTCAGCGCATCAGGTTAGCCACCCAAATCGGATCGAAACTGGTCAATGTGCTCTACATTCTCGATGAGCCCAGCATAGGCTTGCATCAGCGCGACAATATCCGGCTAATTGACTCTCTTCGTCAACTTAGGGATAGCGGGAATTCGGTAATCGTTGTGGAGCACGACGAGGAGATGATCCTTTCGGCCGACCATGTGGTAGATATGGGCCCAAAGGCCGGAAGGCATGGCGGACAAATTGTGGCCACCGGCACTCCGAAGGAGATTGCACAGTCTAATTCTCTCACTGCTTGCTATATCAGCCATAAGAAGAGAATACCCATGCCCAAAAGCAGAAGGGAAAGGAACGGGAAAAGTTTGGTGCTGATTGGCGCAAAGGGCAACAATCTGAAAGATATTACGGTTGAATTTCCCCTGGGGCTTTTTATTTGCGTAACAGGGGTATCGGGAAGCGGCAAATCCACCCTTGTTAATGAAACCCTACGCCCGTTGCTAAGCAAAGCCTTGTATCGCTCTTTCGACGAACCGCTTGAGTACAAGAGCATTCACGGGCTTGAGCATATCGATAAGGTGGTCGAGGTGAATCAGGCACCCATTGGAAGGACACCACGTTCGAATCCTGCCACCTATACGGGAGTTTTCACCGATATTCGTAAACTTTTTGAGCTTACCCCCGAGGCAAAAATCAGGGGCTACAAAGCGGGACGATTTTCGTTCAACGTCAAAGGAGGACGATGCGAAACATGCAAGGGAGCTGGTGTACAGACCATTGAGATGAATTTTCTGCCCGACGTGTATGTTACTTGTAAGGACTGCGACGGATTGAGGTACAACCGCGAAACGCTTGAAGTGAAATACAAGGGGAAAAGCATTAGCGATATATTCAGCATGACCATAAATCAGGCTGTGGAATTTTTTGGCAGCATTCCGCATATACTACAAAAGGTAAAAACCCTGCAGGAGGTTGGATTAGGCTATCTCACCCTGGGTCAGCCATCAACCACCCTGTCGGGTGGTGAAAGCCAACGCGTTAAACTATCCACTGAACTGTCAAAACGCGATTCGGGCAGAACCCTTTACATACTGGACGAACCCACAACCGGGCTCCATTTTGAGGATGTACGGGTGCTGCTCGATGTGCTCAACCGCCTGGTTGATAAGGGCAATACCGTTATCGTTATTGAGCACAACATGGATGTGGTAAAGGTGGCAGACCATATCATCGATTTAGGACCCGAAGGGGGCGAAAAGGGCGGCGAAGTGGTGTGTACGGGAACTCCGGAAGAGATTATAAAAAAAGGTATTGGCTATACGGCCAAATACCTGAAAAGGCATATTGAGCGGAAAAAGTAAAAAAAGTCTGTCGCACTATTGCGAGAAGAAGAAGTTATTCAACTCGTAGATCTCCTCAACAGAGAAGTTGAGTGTTCCATCGAAGAATTGTTCCACCGCTTTCAACAGCTCCTCAAACGAAATATATCCATCGCCATCACTGTCGAAACTTCTGAATTTTTGGGGTATGGTTCCCGGTTCAAAAGTGATGCTTCGGGTCCATATGGGAGCCACAGGGAGAACTCTGATCTCTTCCCTACGCACAGCGGTGGGCATATCGAACATTTGGGCTATCGCATCAGGCGAAAGTTGAACACCCCTTTCGTTCACAATGGCCCCCTGCGGGGTATTGGGCTCATCATCCATATAATCCAGAATGCCGTCGAAGTCTGAATCGAATGGGCAACCCAGCGAATCGACCTCTACCCCAAGAGGGGTATCGGGGCACTCGTCAAACCGGTCGAAAACGCCATCGCCATCCTGGTCGGCCATCATCACTTCGTAGTCAAAATAATCCAATTCCATGAACTCCTGTTCAATCTTGATATACTTGGGATCGGAGAATAGGTCAAAATGGAGTGAGAAGTTCGTAAACAGGAACATATCGTTGTAGCCATTGGCTGTAAGGCCATACCGTTCAGCCACCTTATTGTCATAGTTATCCAGAAGATCGGTAAAGGCATAGTTGATTGAAGTAGCCACTCTAAGGTTTACCCTATAGGAAAGGTAAAAGTCGAAACCTGCCTCAAAGGGAACCATAAAAGCCAACTGGGGATATTTCCCAAGATCGTGATAATCCTCTTTGCTCAGGTCCCTCTCCCAATTGTCGTCAAAATTTCGTAACGAAGCAGCCCAATGGTTTGGGTCTGTTTCGGGGAGATTCCGTATGGTTCCGTCGGCCCAGAAATGATAGTAATTCTTATCCGCCTCATCGCCATAATAAATATTCCCTTTAGGGCTAAATGTAAATGAAGAAACCCCCAACGAGAGGAAGGGTTTGAAGCGTTTGGTAAGCCCTAACCAATGCCCGAATCCATATTCCAACGACACTCCCCCCAAAAACAGCTCAGTTTTAAAAGACGAATTGTGATAGATAAGATCGCCATCATCATCCACCTTAAGCTTTGACACATCCTGTTGCATGGCGCGGGAAATGTTAAAGTCGTGCCCTTGCAGCGTACCATACATGAAAAAGAAATTTAAACGGTAAAAGTTCTTTTTCCCGACAAATGCCGAGCCATTCAGCCGATAGCCAAGCGATCCGCTCATGGGATTTGTCCCCGGATTTTTTATATCGCCTAAAAAGTGTAATACGCCTGCCCCAAATGAAATAACCGGCTTATATACAGGGTTTTCTACCTCAACTTCCTGAATAAGCATGCTCATGTAGTACTCCTCATCGTCTTCATCCTGAGCAAAAAGAACCAATGGACTGACGGTAAAGAGCGCAAGAATAAAAAAACCGACAAAAAGTTTACGGCTAATCATTTTAAAAGGCAACTGCTTTAGCATGGCATAGAGCTATTTATACCATTTTTGATTTGTAATCATCAGGGCTTCCTGAACGGTTATCCTAACACCATTGTTGTAAGCGGCCACAAAAGCATCGTCAATCGGGGTTGTATTCCATATCTTCACCCTGTAATCACGAGCCTCCTTATACTCTGTAAACGATCCGATTGAGTATTTATACCACCCTTCGTGTTTTTCCGTTCTCACATCATCCGATATATTCAGTCGTCGGAAATACCTCTTTATATCAACAGGGCGGTGTCCGGCGGCCAGTTGAACTCTGTAGTACACCCCTTCTTCCGGCTCGAGCATGTAACTCACATCCAACTCCTCTACTTTTTTGGCAAACCGAGGTTTATCTTCAATCTTTCTATACTGAACGGCAATTTCCCTCCCTCCTTCTGCATCGGTCTCCGTGTAGGTAGAGCTAATAGCCGGTGTTGCGGAAGGTGTTGATAACTTGGGCGCAGGTACTGAAGAGATTATCCCATCGAGGTATCGCGGATCGGGGTTATTGAAATCGGCATCCCTCTGAACAATATCTATCACCTGAGTGGATCCGTTAAGAATAAACGAGAAGGTTCCCTTTAAGGGCAATTCCACCTTGCCTTTGTCATCTTCAGGCAACAATTTATAGTTAACCACAAAGCGTTCTTCCGGAGGCAGGTTCATCCACAGAAATTTTACTGTGTTGTCCTTAAAAGTGAAAATGGCATCGCGTGGATTTATGGCTTCGGCAGAGTAGCCCGCCGGAATCATTTCCTCAATTTTTGCAAATTTTTCAGTACTCCCTTTATTTACCAGTATGTTAACCCTCATGTCGTTGCTCTGATCAATGAAAAAGGGCGTCTGCCTTATACATCTCACATTGCTGGCCAGCAGCGAAACGGGTGGTTGAACAGGAATCATCTGCTGATACTCCGAAATATCAACTATCAGATTTGGGTCAATCTTAGAGGATGGGCGTATTGAGATATTGCTAGGCGCAAGGTCAACTGTTTTCCTTTCATTCCCATCGATGTAGGAGAATGCCCCTGCAAGGGAAAAGTTGCCTTTCAACCTTTCATCAACCCTTACACGATACGATAATTTGATTTCTTCGTCGGCAGGCAACCTTAGCCATATAAACTTAACCTTTTGGTCTTCAAACGCAAAAGAAGCATTGGGGTTATTGGTAACCTGAGCTGTCAGACCCCTTGGAAGTTCCTGCTGAAAGCGGGCAAAACTTTCAGCCTGTCCCTTTTTCAAAGTAACCGACACATCGAATTCCATACCGGCAGTGACCTCGCGCGGAACAGACATGGTCAGAGAGGCATCGCCAATGGAGAAAAAATTCAAGAATAATACTCCCAGTAAGTTTAGTAAAAGTCCAAAATACTTGAGCATAGCTTAATGTATGTTTTTTTGGCCTTGTAATTCAGTA
>JAKQEF010000130.1 GCA_029558675.1 Bacteroidota bacterium
GCAAACGAAGCATTAAAACTTTATAACTTTTATCGCAGGTATAAATGGACTGCAGAGGATTTTGAAGGCTGGCAAGGTGGGATGGTAGACCACAGCCGTAGGATGTTCGAAGGTCTATTCGGGGGCGCTGTATTAGATGGCTTTGCCCCCACCCTCACGGGTGATTTAGATATTGACGTATCGGCTGGGATTGCATCCGGCCCCACCGGGTTTTTGAACGTAGTGGACACCGTTTCCAGTTTGACGTTCACGGCCCCCTCTGCGGATTTTGAGCGTGCCTTGGTTGTGGTACGCCCTGACCTTACACCGACCGACATGATAACAAAGCCCACCGATGTCAACACCACCGTTTCATTGACCACCGAGCAACGTTCAGAGGTTGCAATCATACGCGGGGCACCATCGGCAACTCCTGATTACCCAGCAACCGAGCCAAATGATGTTATCCTATTCGGCGTCAGACTTGCAAATGGTCAGGTTACACTTGCAGAGGTTGACCTTGATTTTGAAGTGAGAGACTTACCCGGCAAAAATTCAAACTTTCAGCAAGACATGGCGAAGTTTGACGATAGGCTTAGACCTTATCGATACGATAACGAAACGGTGGGGCTTAAGCCTTCGCAGTTATCGGCCCCGTTTGGGCGGGTGTTTTCATACGTCAACAAAAAATCACCTTCGATTTATCCACAAGATTCATCCAACAATTACAATCATGCAGATACATTTTTTAACATGACAGATGGCGCGATAACTGGGGGCGATGAAATAACCGCAAACTTTACCCCCACCATCCCAACGGCTGGCAACGCCATAGTCGCAACCATTGCGATAGATACAAATGATGAGGCAGTTGTAACCTATGGAACGCAAGGGGCAAGGGCTGATTGTTTAAGGGGGATTAAAGATCAAAATACAGCTGCAGCAGGTTCGGTTAATATTCAAGATAACACCAAGCCGATTGCTTTCGTTATTTGCTTTTCAGGGGATGGCGTCAATATCACTGAAATCGATATTATCGATTGTCGTGGGATGATTGGCACCGGTACAGCTGCCGCTGGGCTTGCGGGTGGTGGTAATACGTCAACCTACTTGCTTGAGCATATATCAACTTCGATAACTGAAGACGACGATGGGAAAATTGTTTTTGTTGATTCGAGCGATACCGTAGCAAATAACGGGCATAATTATCTGGTTGTTCAACTAGCTTCATCGTGCAAAAAAGCAGGATTCAAAATAACGTTAAAAGATATTGGTTATATGGCAGGAACCTATCCAATTTGGATTATCTGCTTAGGTGGGGCGACTATTGAGGATACCGGATTCGATGCCGGTATCGTTATCGATAGCGATGGTGGGAGCATAAATTTATATTGCGATGGCACAACTTATTATTTCATCTAAAGGAATATTTTATGAATCTTGTTAGATACAAAATAGGTGGTGGTGAAACTTGGAAAGCACCATTAGGCGTTAAAAGGATAAAGGCAATTATTCAAGCTAGGACTGGAAATCATGTTTTTGCTGGCGCTGGGCACGCTGGGGCGCTCCAATTTGCCGGGGCTTTATGTTGGGGATATAACGCAAATGGTCAATTAGGTGATAACTCGGTAACTACAAAATCAGCTCCCGTAACGGTTACGGGTTTTGGATCATCGTCGTTTACGGTTGTTGCTGCCGGGACTAGTGATTTTAGTATGGCATTGCGATTGGATGGAACGCTATACACTTGGGGCAATGGTGCCAATGGTCGGCTTGGTAGCGGGGCAACAACCCCCCGATCCTTACCCGTGGCTGTATCGGGTTCTGTGTCTTTTTTATTTGCTTCCGGGTATTCAGCGGGTGGTAACGCAATCAGTAGTGAAGGGAAATTATATGGATGGGGGCAAAACTCAAAAGGTGAGGTTGGGGACAATTCAACCACACAAAGAACGACCCCAACTTTGGCAAATTCAAGCACCGATTGGGTGAAAACTGCTGGCGGTTTAAATCATGTAATCGGGCTAAGGTCAAATGGCAATCTATATACTTGGGGATTAAATGATAGTGGTCAACTTGGGGATGGCGGGCTTGTAGCGAAGTCAACACCAACCTTGGTTGTTAGTGACAAAATTTTTATCGATTGCGCTGCAGCGAATAATACAAGTTGGGCCTTGGATCGTGATGGCAACCTATATGGATGGGGGATCAACGCATATGGTCAAATAGGCGATGGTACGATTGTTGATAAATCAACTCCCACGCTTGTTTTAGGTGGTCACAAGTTTAAAAAGGTTAGAGCGGGTGATAATTGCGTTGCGGCACTAGATAGAGATGGCAACCTATACGCTTGGGGTTCTGGCAGCACTGGAGCGCTAGGAAATGGCGCGTTAACGGATCGATCAACACCCGTTTCAGTATCAGGCGGGCATATATTTACCGATTTTGCCGTTGCAAATTACTGGGACAATTTTATGGTTGGTGTTAGAAAAGACGGGCTTTTATATTCATGGGGTGGAAATACCAACGGGCAATTAGGCGATAACTCGGTTGTTCAAAAATCAACTCCCGTAGCCGTGTCAGGGTCAAATATTTACAGGATGCTAGATAAATTTATCTTAAAGGAAGTTTACATTGACGTAGAGCCTAATCGTGAATATCAATTAACGCTTGGCAATGCAATTTTATTTGGTTGCGAGGCTATTTATTACTCAACAACCGAGCGATACAACTACGAGATCACGCTGGAATATGGAACTTAAAATAAATTTAAACACTGATAATATAGTATTGCCAGCCAATCAAATCCCATCTTTTAAAATTATGGAAGCAACAAAAAGAGGGGCCAGCGATTGCTGGCTTTTCTATTGTTGGGGCGGGCTAGGCGATCAAGTATGCAGCGAGCCAACGATTAGATGGGCGCATAAAAATTTGCCTTGGAAACGGTTTGGGATTGTTACCGATTCGCAGGATGTTTTTAATCATATTGATTGTGAAAAATTCTCAACTTCTGAATTAAGGGATTTGGTTGAATCAGGCGACTGGTATTTATGCCCAACGATATTCGATCCTAAAAGCCTATCGTGGGAATTTTTTTCT
>JAKQEF010000151.1 GCA_029558675.1 Bacteroidota bacterium
CCAGCAAATCGTATGGGATTTAAGGGCAACGGAGGTCACTTTTCGTTGGTCGAGCTGAAAGTGATTCAGGAAGTGATTACCCTTACGGTATTTGTGATTTTCACGCTACTGGTTTTCAAAACCGAATCGTTCCGAATGAACCACGTGATTGGTTTTATCTTTCTTGTTCTGGCGGTTTACTTTATCTTTAAAAAATAGTTTGTCAGCCTAAATAGCTTAACCTTCGGGTAATTTTATTCTTACTATACTGAAACGATATCAGGTAAATCCCTTTCGTCAGTTTTTCATAGGGCAAGTGGATGTCAAATTCCGTTGTAACTTCCATTTCTTGCACAAATACCTGAAATCCAATCATGTCAGATATTACAATTTTCACTTTTGATTTTTGTTCTACCCCGTTGAGTCTAACCCAGAGCACCTGATTCTTTTCAATGGGGTTTGGGAATATGGTAGCTTCAAATGAAGTGTTAAGCTCGTCGCCAACGCTTGTCATGTCGGTTTTAACCTCAAGGAGGCCATATCCTCCACCCTTACCACCGGCAAAGTTGGCCTGGGCAAAAAGAGGGTTATTGTTCAACAGTGAAGTCACTAATGCAGCCAATAATACAATCAATAGTTTCGAGTTGACTACTTTCATATACAAACTTTTTAAATTGTTCACCTTCCTCCCCTGCCCCCGGTTGTATTTCTTCGTTGAGTGGGTTTAATATGGCTATAAAACCTGTCGGATACTGCCAAATCCCGCCATGCTCCCACCTCAGCAATGGTACTGCTCCAAGCGCCACCTTTCAGTAATACGCCATTACCCGTATCAGGGTTACACCAACCCGTTTCATTTGCATTCCCAATGGAATCGAGTGACCCATCGCCGGGGGCGCCTGTGAAAAGCACTCCTTCGCCGGCAACCATAATGGTGTACTCCCATACATTTCCGCTCATTTCCATGGCCCCATAGAACGCCGCTCCCGATTCCACTCTTCCAGTGCCTTGGTTTGCGGCAAAACCGGTACGTAACACTCCCCTTAAGCCCCACCCCTCGGAAGCCACCACATTACCGTGGTTTGCCAATCCGCTCCCCTCTTCAGGCACATCGCTAACCGATTCAAAAGGTGTGCCATCGTCAACCGGATGGTTGGCATTGGTTACTCTATCCGTACCCCAGGCAAACTCGCCTGCAACAGGCGATAAATGGCCTCGGCAGGCTTTTTCAAATTCCATTTCGGAAACAGGGCGCAAGGCAGCCCAGTCTATGTATGCACCTACATCGGCCCAATTAAGAAAATTGGCAGCGCGGTGCAAGCCATCGTCCTCCTCATCGAAAATGCCATTGGCATTGCCATCCATTGCATATTGTGCCGGCGTATGGCCGGGTATCCCTGGCTGTTTGATGGCAATGCCATTTCTGTAGAGGCTATCGGGCTGGTTTGGGTTAACCATTGCAAATGTTCCCTGTGGGAATGAAGGCTGTACGGCAGTACGCTTTTGCTGTTGCGCATACGTGAGCGTATTCAAAAAATCGGCATACTGAACCTGCGAAATCTCGTACTTCATCAGGTAAAAGGAGTTGAATCCCTTGGGGTAATTCCCGGGAATTTCATGCGGTAAAGGTGTGGGTGGAAACACTGCATTGGCATTCTGTATGCTCCAGAGTGTACAATCAATGGCATCCTCGGACGAAATGAGCAGTGGATCACCGGCCGTATCCGCCAACGAAGATATGGATGCCCCATCGCCAAAAAAGAATGCGCCTTGTGGTATATGCACCATTTCAATGGCGTACATCCGGATATCGGTAAAAAACATCAGGTTGGCGTCGGCCACCAGTACAACCTGTGTTTCCGGTATATTGTATACGCCTTCAGCAACGTTGAAAACAAATACCCCCTTTCCATCCAAGGGCACCTCAATGGTTAAAGGGGGCATTGCAATGTGCTTTCCTGATTCGATGGTAAAATCAATGTGTACCCATTCGCCTTTGGCGGCTTTACCCTTGGCAAACAGCCAAACAGCATCGTGACTGCCCCTTTGCTGCCAAAAATTCCATGCATTCTCCCACGAAATGCTAAACTCAATGGCATTGCCATTTATTGCTGCATTGCTAAGAACAACATTGTTGGCCGAAGCCGTACAATGTGCAACGAACAGGATAGTAAAAACAAACGACGCCCGGCGAAGCATGGCTACAGAATGGTTGATTTCTACTGAGGAAATTCGTATGATAAATCGTCAAGGCAGAAGTAGGCGGGAGTATTCATTCCCCAATCGCCCTGGTCAGTTGAATTAAGATTGAATACAATTCTTTTCACTCCTTTCAAACTACTTAAGTTAACCTTTGTCCAACGGTCAATGATATAGCCTTCAGCAGAACGGAAATCGGCCAGGTAAAACTCATTTCGTCCAACCTCCTTGTCATTACTGTTGTACGCTATGATGGTTAACAAGAACCAATCGCCATTATCAAACTTTTTGGAAAACTCATCGCCATTAAGCATAGACAAGTAAGCCCAGGTTGAATTGCATATCCTTGCCGATACCAAATCCACCTCGTGTTTGAAAGTTATGTTTGTACTCCCGTTGTTTACGTATGCTACTGCATACACATTGCCACCATCGGGATTGCCACCGCAATATGCGCTATACTGATTCATAAAACCCGGCGTCTGAATATCGGTCATATTGGATATGGCAAACCCCTCCCAATAATCCCAGTCAGCATTGTACGAATTGCTAAAAGTTGCCAACCCGATGGTAATATCACCCGTACCATCGGAGCCATTCCAATAGCTGTTTGGGTCTAACAATACCGATTGAAAACTAACGGTTTCACGAATCATTTCATCCTTTTTGCAGGATACAAAAAGCATTGCCACTGAAGCGCAAAGCGCCAGAACGCTAAGACATTTTTTTCTTTTCATAGCTTTAAAGATTTAATAGTTAATAATTTAAACCTTCAAGCCGTAATTTTGGGTTTTTTGTAGAAGAAACAAGTATAAATATCTTCAGCCTTTTTTCCCGAAAGCTTACGAGTTGAAGTTTATTCACCGGTTGGTCTTCTGGCTTACTCCCCGTTGGATAGGCCTTCCCATCTCGCGCCATCTTAGCGAAACAGTGGCAGGGTAACCCAACGGTTAAAAGGAGATTACAGCAGCGGGTACTGCTCCCGATTTGCACGGGATTCCATTAACCGTGAATATGGCAAAGGTAGCTAAAAGGGAATAATCAAAAGCATTACGACAAGAAAAAAAGCGGAATTACTTCAAACGTAGCCCAACCACGGTAATATCATCGCGTTGTCTCACATCGCCTTTAAAGGTATCGAATTCATTCTCAATTGCTTTTCCTATTGCAGCCATGGACTCGTTGATATTGGATTTAAGTATGGTTAAGAATCGAGACACAGAGAACTTCTTTTTCTCGGTATTATTCTGGTCTGTCAAACCGTCGGTGTAAAAGAAAAGGCTATCGCCCGTACCGAGTTCAAAGGTATGGGTTTGAAAATCTTGATCGATATCCGGTAAAAAGCCTCCGATATACTTACGATTTCCCTTTATAACCTCTATGCTATCCGTTCCGTTTTTAAAATAGTAAATATGACGATTGGCTCCTGCAAACAGAACCTTATGCCTATTATTAGGTGTAATTTCTATGGTACATAACGCAACATCCATTCCGTCAAAGTTCTCAGTTGACTCCTGGTGCAGAACAAGATTGAGCATAATGTTGAGTTCGTGTAAAATTTGAGATGGGTCGGTAATGCCCCGTTCGTTCACTATTTCACTGAGCATCCTACTACCAATCATGCTCATAAACGCCCCCGGCACCCCATGTCCCGTGCAATCGGCAATGGCAAATACCTTTTTGGCCGCCATGTTATTTCTTGGGGGAATGTAGGAGAACCAGTAAAAATCGCCCGATACCACATCTCTTGGCCGGTAAATAACGAAATGCTCGAAATATAGGTCAAGTGTTTTCTTTTCGGGCAAAATAGCTTGCTGGATGGTTAACGCATACTGAATACTGGCATTGGTTTGCATGTTCACATACATCAACTCTTCATTCTGTGCCAATATTCGTTCTTTCTGTTTTTCCAATATGGCATTTTTCTCTATTATATCCTGCTGCTTCAGCAGAATCTCCTGCGTCCTCTTTTCAACCAGTTTATGAAGCCTGCGATTTATCGCAGTAAGCCGTTTGGCATTGAGAAAAACAATTAAATAGATGATTGAAGCACAGACTACAATGTACAGCACATAAATCAGGGGATGGTGAAACCATGGGCGCCGAATTGAAAATGAGAAAGCGGCCACGTTGCTCTCTACCTCGTATGCGCTTAGTGCTTTGACCAAGAAACGGTATTTTCCGTGGGGGAGATTAGTATAATCCTTTGTATTCGAAGTAGTCCACTCCGACCAATCCTTTTCATACCCTTCCAGCATGTACGAATACAGCATTTTTGCCTCCTGTCCAAAGAAGGGGGATGTAAAAGTAAAGGTTAATGAATTGCTTGTATATGGTATTGCCGGAATGTCTCTTACCTGCTGTTCAGTACCTGTGCATAGGAAAAACTCATCGCCACAAAAACGAGGAAAAGCTCCCTTAAAGATGGTATGCTTTTGAGCATCAATAACCTTGCGAATGACTACGGAAGGTATTTTGCGCCCCTTTTTATCGACATTCGGATCGAAGCGATATAAACCATCGGCACTTGTAATCCAAGAGACGCCATCGTTATCGGTATGGACATCATAAAAATTACTATTTGGGATTTCATTCAGCTCGCTGGTCAATCGAATAAAAAAGCCTTCGGGGTTGAAAACGGCTCTTTCAATGCTCTGTGTATAAGGCTCTTTAAGCGATTCGAACCATAAATTGTAAAATGAATCCAGGTTGAAAATGGTAATCCCTGTATTTCCGGTGGTAAACTCAGTTCCCAGTGACGAATCCGGTTCAAACCTTTTTGTATCGGCATTGTAAAAAGCTAAACCCTTGTCAGTAGTCAGCTTTATTTGACCAGTCAGGTTAATTAGCTTTGCTTCGGAATTTGGCATTGCACTATACGGCAATTGGACAAATTCTTCCCTGCTGTCATATTTCAACTCGGTAGGATGTGATATTGCAACACGAACAATATAACTGTTGTATGCTGTGTGCCACAAATTGCCCTCATCATCCTCTGCCATGGAGTGTACCTGCTCATCTATACCTTTTATCCGTCCCAAATAATGCCATTGCCCACCATGATAGGACATGACACCAATACCGTCGTAAAGCCCAACATATAAAATATTCTTATGGCGTTTCGATTGATAAATCACCATTGCTGATTCGTGGGCATTGGAAACTAATTTTGCCTTTTTGTTTTCAAGTTGGTAAACCCCGTCGCCTGTGGCTACTAATGCTGTCTCCTCCCCGTCGGTTGTTTTCACCACCGAAATATCCCACGAAAGGTTAAAAATGCCTTCAATCCTTCGGAAGTGCTTCCTGTCGAGGTAATAAACTCCTGTATTTGAACTTAAATAAAGCACCCCCTGATAACGGTTCACCGACTGCAAAACACCTTGCAGTCCTGAATTGGAATCCCATTTCGTAATGGGTGAAATCAGGGCAGAATAGGAAATGCCATTGTTCAAGGCGAGCCAAATATTCTCCTGATTATCACAGGCAATATTCCACACCGTTTCATCCTGCATGCCTTGCTCTTTCCCGATATATTGTAATACCTGACCTTTTTCATTGAAAACAACCGCGCCACCACGATAGGTAGCAATGGCATACCATCCATTGGGCAATCTTAAACCATTGTATATCCAATTCTCTTTGAAAAAGGGGTCGTTTGAGGTTTTAAAAGGTACTAAAAGGTTCTTGCCTGCGGATTCGCCTTCGCTATTTGCCTTCACCTGCAACAGGTACAATCCCTCGGATTGTGTGCCTATGAGTATCCTTGTGGCATCGTAAGGGAGGATGGTGTATATGCGGGTTGTCTCTAATCTTTCTGCACCCTTCACCAGAACCATGGTGTCACCTTGCATGGCAGTCAAACCAACATCGGGTTGAAACGAAAGAATAGTATCGGCCACACAGTAGGTCCTGTGAAAAAAAGTTTTGGGGTACCATTTCCTCAGCTGATTCCCCTTAATCCGGATAATGCAGCCATTAGTACAGAAATAAATACCATTTTTCGTGGCATATACCTGACGAACAAGGCCAATGGGATCCTCCTGATCAACAATATGCAGAACAGAATGGAATGACATGGCCCCTTCTGAATCAGGTGCAAGGTAGCCTATCTCATTCAATCCGCCAACCCAAACCCGTCCCGATGCATCAACATCCATTGATCTACAGACGGCATCGTTCACTGGAATAAGAGACCAGTTCCGACCATCGTACTCAAGAATTCCATTGTTATTGGCAACGTATATGATCCCTCTATGGTCCTGAACTATAGCCCAATTTTGAAAATGGCCATGATATTCGTTATAGAGGAAATTCCTGTAAGGAAAACTACCCAATTCATCCGAA
>JAKQEF010000168.1 GCA_029558675.1 Bacteroidota bacterium
GTAGCGCAGCCCAAAACCGGCAAAACCACCATCCTTAAAGAAATAGCCAATGCCATAGCCACCAACCACCCGGAGGTGTATTTGATTGTGTTGCTGGTAGATGAAAGACCCGAAGAAGTTACGGATATGGAGCGCAGTGTGCGCGCAGAGGTTATTGCCTCTACATTTGACGAGCCGGCCGAGAAACACGTAAAAGTTTCCAGCGTGGTATTGCAAAAAGCTAAGCGGTTAGTAGAGTGCGGACACGATGTGGTGATATTGTTAGATTCTATCACCCGTTTGGCGCGTGCCTACAACACGGTATCGCCATCATCGGGCAAAGTATTGTCGGGTGGGGTAGAAGCCAACGCCATGCAAAAACCAAAACAGTTTTTTGGCGCTGCGCGAAATATTGAAAATGGCGGCTCGCTCACCATCATCGCTACTGCCTTGATTGACACCGGCTCTAAAATGGATGAAGTAATTTTTGAAGAATTTAAAGGCACCGGCAACATGGAGTTGCAGCTTGACCGCAAACTCTCTAACCGCAGAATTTACCCGGCCATCAACATTGTGGACTCCAGTACCCGCAGAGATGATTTACTACTCGGCAAAGAAGTAGTACAGCGCATGTACATCCTTCGCAATCACATTGCCGATATGACAGCCGAAGAAGCCATGAACTTTTTGATGCAGCAAATGAAAGGCACCAAGAGCAACGAAGAGTTTTTGGTATCTATGAATTCGTAGTGAGGTGGTGAGTTGCCTGTGGTGAGTGGTTAGCACTTCGTAGCTTATTCCAATTTGTTGAGCTAAAGCTGAAATTTTTTTTTTTGGAAAAAAGTATCGTGTATGATACTTGCCATTGAACCGCTATCAACTCTATTTTATGTACAAAAGCATTGCCTCACCCCGTCTCGGCATTGCCGAGACACCCCTCTCCACACGGTGGAGAGGGAAACTCCGCGTAGCGGAGTAGGGTGAGGAAGAGGATAGCCATGAAACTCCATAGCAAGTTCGTTTTTAAAAAAAGGGGTACAAATAAGTTGTTTCCATGCCCATTATCCTTCATAGAGCTTTGGACTCCAGACTATCATCAACTCGCCATCCACAATTTACGTGAACATTATTAGTTAACTCTACTTTGCAGTGGTTATCTTTGCCCACCAAAATAATGGCTAAACTATTTCGCCATTATATAGTTGAATAACTAACCCAACAACATGGCCATAAAAATAACCGATGCGTGTATCAACTGTGGTGCCTGCGAGCCGGAGTGCCCCAATGGAGCTATCTATGCCAATGGCGATAAATGGAACATTGCCGATAAAACGAATGTGAGTGGTTCATTTGTATTAGCCGATGGCAGCGTGATAGACGCCAATTCCACACAACCCGCCATCAGCAACGATTACTACTACATTGTAAGTGATAAGTGCACCGAGTGCAAAGGTTTTTTTGATGAGCCGCAATGTGCCTCGGTATGCCCGGTAGATTGCTGCATAGCCGATGAAATGATAGTAGAAACAGAAGAACAACTTTTAGCCAAAAAAGAAAAACTGCATTTGTAGTATTGCGAAGTAAAGAATGAGTAACGAGCACAATTCGCACAGCGAAAAACAGATTGAAATACAAGATACCGATAGTGTAGTGGTGCGCTTTAGTGGCGACTCGGGCGATGGCATGCAACTCACCGGCATGCAGTTTACCGATACTACTGCCTTGATGGGTAAAGACATTTCTACGTTTCCGGAGTTTCCGGCTGAGATACGTGCCCCTGCCGGCACGGTGGCCGGTGTATCGGGCTTTCAGATACACTTTGGCAGCAAAGAAATTTTTACCCCGGGCGATGCCTACGATGTGCTGGTGGCCATGAATGCTGCCGCACTTAAAACCGACATCAAGCGCGTGCGCAAAGGGGGCACTATTATTTTAAACACAGCGGGTTTTGATACTAAAAATCTGAAGCTGGCACACTACCCCGATGGGGCAAACCCCTTAGAGGATGGCACCTTAGATGAATTTAAAGTATACAGAATTGATATTACCCGCCTGACCAAAGAGGCCCTTAAAGACACCGGGCTGGGCATGAAAGAGATTGACCGCTGCAAAAACATGTTTGTACTCGGCCTCTTATTTTGGATGTTTGATAAAAGCATGGAGTACACCATTACTTCCCTGCAAGAAAAATTCAGTAAAAAACCCGATCTGCTTCAGGCCAATATCACCGCCTTAAAAAGCGGCTGGAATTATGGCGATACTACCGAGGTTTTTACCACCCGCTATCATATTGCCAAAGCCACATTGCCACCGGGTACATACCGCAATATCTCCGGTAATCAGGCATTGGCCATTGGCGCTATTGCGGCCGCTGAAAAAGCCGGGCTGCAACTTTTTTTGGGGTCTTACCCCATTACTCCGGCTTCGGACATATTGCATGAATTATCTAAGTATAAAGCCAATGGAGTAAAGACCTTTCAGGCCGAAGACGAGATAGCGGCCATCTGCGCGGCTATTGGTGCGGCATATACCGGTGCGCTGGGTATGACCACCACCAGCGGCCCTGGCATGTCGCTCAAAACCGAAGCTATTGGATTAGCCACTATGCTGGAACTGCCGTTGCTCATTGTAGATATACAACGCGGAGGCCCCTCTACCGGCTTGCCTACCAAAACCGAGCAGGCCGATTTGCTGATGGCCATGTATGGTCGCCATGGCGAGGCACCGCTGCCCGTTATAGCAGCCGCCACGCCTGCCGATTGTTTTGATGCGGTGTACGAAGCCATCAAAATTTCTATTGAGCACATGGTGCCGGTTATCTTTTTGAGCGATGGATACATTGCCAACGGTTCCGAGCCGTGGCGTTTTCCTACACCCGATCAACTCATTCCCATTGCTCCTCCATTTTCTACTGCGCATAATAACACAGCAGGAAATTTTTTACCCTACAAACGCGATGAAAAAGGGGTGCGCCCATGGGTAATACCCGGCACACCCGGCTTAGAACACCGCATTGGCGGGTTAGAAAAACAGCACGAAACCGGCAATGTATCGTACGATGCGCAGAACCACGAGCTGATGATAAAGCTGCGGGCAGAAAAGGTGCAGAAGATTGCGGATGCCATTCCACTCCTGCAACCCGATAGCGGAAAAGATACGGGCAAACTGTGTGTGCTGGGCTGGGGTTCCACTTATGGGGCTATTAAAAGTTCACTGATAGAATTGCGCGAAGAAGGAGTAGAAGTTTCGCACATTCATCTGCGGCACTTAAATCCTTTCCCAAAAAATCTGGGCGAATTGCTCCAGCGCTTTGATAAAGTGCTGATCCCCGAAATCAACAGCGGGCAACTCCTACAGCTTATCCGCAGTAAGTTTTTGACAGATGCCGTTGGCTTTAACAAAGTACAGGGCTTGCCGTTTACCACCATTGAACTCAAACAAAAAATCAAGGAAGTCTATCTTACATAAATCATGGAAACTACCACCTCACCCATAAAACTTACCGCCAAAGATTTTGCCAGCGACCAGGAAATAAAATGGTGCCCGGGTTGTGGCGATTACTCCATCCTCAAGCAGGTACAAACCATATTGCCCGAGTATGTTTCGCAGAAAGAAAACCTAGTGTTTATCTCCGGTATTGGCTGCTCATCGCGCTTTCCGTACTATATGGATACCTACGGCATGCACAGCATACACGGCCGCGCTACGGCTGTGGCTACGGGGGTAAAAGTGGCCAATCCAAGTTTGGAGGTATGGGTGATAGGTGGCGATGGCGACCTCATGAGTATTGGCGGCAACCACCTCATTCACCTGCTGCGCAGAAACCCCAACCTCAAGCTGGTGATGTTTAATAACGAAATTTATGGGCTTACTAAAGGGCAATACTCCCCCACTTCTCACAAAGGATTAGTCACCAAGTCCACTCCTTATGGCTCGGTGGACGAGCCGTTTAACCCCGCTGAGTTGGCGCTGGGGGCCAAGGCCTCTTTTTTTGCCCGCACCTTAGACCGCGACCCCAAGCATCAGCAGCAGATTTTTAGACGAGTGGCCGAGCACCACGGCACCGCCTTTGTAGAGGTGTATCAAAACTGCCCGGTGTTTAATGACGATACCTTTGCCCTGCTCACCGAAAAAGAAACTAAAAAGGAACACAGCATTTATGTAGAACACGGCAAGCCGCTCGTTTTTGGCCAAACCGAAAGCAAAGGCATAAGGTTAGATGGATTAAACCCTGTAGTGGTAGATTTAACTGCCGGAGTATCGGTGAGCGATTTGTGGATACATGACGAAACCGATAAAACCAAAGCATTCCTCTTAGCCCGCTTTGCGGATATAGAAAACATGCCCCGTCCGTTTGGGGTGTTTTATCAAGAAAACCGCGCCTGCTTTGATGAAGAATTGGTACAGCAAATCAACCGTACCAAAGACCAAAAAGGCCGCATACCCCTCCACAAAATACTGAGTGGCGATAAAACCTGGGGAATAGTGTAATACCATAGTAACAGGGGTTTCCGAAAACCCCAAAGCCACTCCCACGGTTGTGGAAGCGGCTTCCGAAAATCCCAAAGCCACTCCCACGGTTGTGGAAGCGGTTTCCGAAAACCCCAAAGCCACTCCCACGGTTGTGGAAGCGGTTTCCGAAAACCCCAAAGCCACTCCCAC
>JAKQEF010000010.1 GCA_029558675.1 Bacteroidota bacterium
CATGGCTCCGCCATCAATCAGGAAGTTGTATATGTTAAAGTGCTGTACTTTCATTTTGCTGCGAATAATGGTTTTGGGTATAACAAACTTGTAGGATTTTTGATTAGCCAAACAAAAATATAAAAATTGGGAATGTCTAAATCAAAAAAGGTCAACCAACCCGATTGACCTTAAACTGAGCGGGAAACGGGGATCGAACCCGCGACCCTTAGCTTGGGAAGCTAATGCTCTACCACTGAGCTACTCCCGCCTGTAATAATGATGATAAACGCATGGTAAAAATAGTTACAATTCTGCTTATGCCAATGAAAAACGGATAATTTTTTATGGTTTTTGAAGTTATTAATGGCTCAATCATGGTGAATATGTCGGACAATCAGGCATTTGCAAAACCGACAGTTGTGATATGGCTCTGCTTTACACCCTATGGTTGTGAAGCTGAAAGGTTTGGGTATTTTTTTCGGATTACCTTAGGCTCATCTTTACCAACCTTAAAAACCGGAACAGGCGGATGGAATTAGAATTAAAAGAACTACTTTAGTGGTACGTTATTTTGTGCGCCAATTCAATGGCTTAAGCTGTTGAATGGATTGATAATCAGGATTCGACATAAAATGTTTGAGATATTTTTGTGGGTATTGCAGGTGAGAATGGCATTGCAATGATTTGCCACTTTTGCCTAACTAATTCTATTTTATCATGGACAAAACATTGACAAACTTTTCTGACATTTCTATCGATGGTTTTTTTGGAAAAGCCGAAATTGGTTACTGCCTCGAAGCAGTTGAAGATCGGATTGCCAATCAGAAAACAGAGAAAACGTATTCCCACAAGGAGGATTTGGAGGAATGTATTCTCCATAGCTTTGATCACTCGAAGTTGGTTAATACGCTTTCGTCGCTTACCCCATACAAGTTTCAACCCTACACCCTATACCGGATAATCAGTAATAGGGCTAACAATTACATGATAACCGTATTCTACAACGATATCACATCGGTAAGCCATACATCCGTTACACTTCCCGATATCGATGAGAATGTGGCCGAGATGAGGGAAAATGCCAGGGGGTATCTCTTCCGGTCGGAGGTGACGAAAAATCGCACTACCATTGTTATCAAAAGCATCAATTCGGCTAAAAGTACCGTGATAAACAACGTGGTGGAAACATTTCAAAAGCACAACATATTCCCCGAATACATGGAACTATGGTATATCAAGGGGCGCGACAAGAGGGTTAAATCGTTGTATATTGTCAAGTGCGTTGTCAACGAGGCCATAAAGTCAAAGGAGTTGCAATCGCTCCACGACGATTTTGAGCGCTACCTGCACAGGTATATCAAACCAATGAGTGTGTTCGATATCGTGGGCCCTTCTATGGTTGGACCCTCCAGCTCGCATACAGCGGGAGCCAACAAGATTGGGCAAATCGCACGGAATATTATCCTGGCCAAATCGCGTTTCGAAAAGACGCCCGTAAAATCGGTCGGGGTTAAACTTCTGTCATCGTTCCGCGATACGGGGCCGGGGCACTACACCCCATCGGCCATTGGAGGAGGGCTGTTTGGACTTGCGCCCGATCATCCCCAGATGTTGCAGCATGGCGATCCGTCGTATATCAATGTTCATGGAGTTGATTTCGGTGACTTTACAGCTCGGTTTTCCGGATATATTAAAGGCTCTGTCGAGGAGGAGCAGAAATATAAACCGGAGAACAACAACAATATTGCCGAGATTATTGTTGAAACTGAGACTGAAGCCTATACCATTACCGGCTTCTCCATCGGTGGGGGGAATGTAGAGGTTAGATATCTTAACCAACGGCTCTCCACTCCTCTTTCAGGCAAGGAAGATTTCTACTACCATTCGGGCAAAATTTTAAAGTTTTCCGAAGCGAGGGGGTTAACCGGAGCGGAACTAATCCCTGCCATAGTGGCTGTATCGTCAACTGCTAACCCCAAGTACCTTATGCCGTTTAATTCATTTGAGGAGCTTAACCGGTATGTTAAACGGGAGCACAAAAGCCTGATAGAGGTTGTTCTGGAGGTGGAAAGGAACCTGCAGGGGACAAGCACCGAGGAGATTATGCTGAAAGTGGCCGAATATTGGCGCGTGATGAAAGCATCCGTAAAAAAAGGTATAAAAAGCAAAGAGTTATCGCTGCTGAAGCTTACAGGTAAGGACGCCGAACGGATTAACAGACACGTTCGAAAGCGTACTCTCTTCGACAATATTTACGGCAGGGCAACAGCATACGCTGTTGCGGTAAATGAAGTTAACGCCAAGTGTGGCGTTATTGTGGCATGCCCCACAGCCGGTTCGTGTGGAATACTGCCCGGTGTGATTCAGGCCTACTCGGAAATGGAAAAACCCGAACGGAAGCTATTGCTGGAGGCCATACTCGTCGCTGGTTTTCTGGGGATGATTCTTTTCAACGATGTTACCACGGCCGGAGCCGATTATGGTTGCCAGGCCGAGGTGGGAGTGGGGTCGGCCATGGCGGCTGCAGCATTAGCCTATTTAGAGGATGGAACTGCCCCCAAGGTTGTACAGGCCTTTATTCTGGCTCTGAAGAATTCGCTCGGCCTTATCTGCGATCCGGTGGCCGGACTGGTGGAGGTGCCCTGTGTTAAGCGTAACGGGGTGTTCGCTTCGGTGGCCATCAGTGCGGCGCTTATGGCGCTTAGCGGCGTGGAATCGTTTATCTCACCCGATGAGGTGGTGCTGACCATGAAGGAAGTTGGCGATAAGCTGCACCAGGATTACAAAGAGACCGCCGGAGGCGGGTTGGCCAAAACCCGCGATGGCAAAGCGGTTGATAGGGCATTTGAGTCGGAGGTACGTCGGTTCTTTGGCGATAATTAGTGAGGCGTGAATCGGGAGTGAAACGGTGGATGGCTATTGGCTATTAGCCTATTTCAGAATCTACATTGGCGAATTGGCGAATTAGCATCTGTTCTATATACAGCGCGCAGTGTTAAAAAAGAAGACTATTTGTGAAAGAATAGAAATGTGAGTGAAATTGTGTGTCAAATAAAAAAACCACCTACTGCGAAAATGCTGTAAGTGGTTGTGTCTGAAAGTGGAGGTAAGGGGAGTCGAACCCCTGACCTCTTGCATGCCATGCAAGCGCTCTAGCCAACTGAGCTATACCCCCAATCTTTTTTCCTTCTTTTGCGCTCTAGCCTCCCGATTCCCGATGAGTCGGGATCGGGGTGAGCTATACCCTTTAAAAAAGGGCACGCAAATATATAAATAATTTTAAAAAATGTTAATATCAATAACAATTCTCATCTCCTTTTCGTTAATAAAATACAAGGTTTACCCTTGAATTTTCAAGAAACCTATAGTTTTTCAATCGGTTTGTTGGATTTTAAAAATTGAAATTTGTACCTTTATAGCCCAAAAATAATCAAACCATGGAACTCAAAAAAACACCGAAAGCTGATCTGGAAAAGAAAAAATT
>JAKQEF010000011.1 GCA_029558675.1 Bacteroidota bacterium
GGAATAGGCCGGGTATTTTGCATTGATACTTTGTGGGTTACGACGGGTGAATATGGCCTTAAGTTCCATATCAGGGTTTTGCTGCACCGCCAATTCCACGCCCCTCCCCAGATTGCCATACCCCACTATTCCGAAACGGTATGTTTTCATTGTAGTCGTTTATAAATTGGCTATAAAACCCCTAAAGTTCTAAATTTATCGGGATATAACACACATTTCGCCCATTTTTCTGTATTAAAACAAATGGGATGAGCACAGAAACAAAGAAAGGGGTTTCGGAATATGCTTTTAGTCGGTTTCCAAAAATCAGTTCCCAAGGCCAACAAAGCGATAATTCGTCGGTTGCAGCTGTCAACATTTTTTACTTTATGAAACACCCGATTCATATCAATAAAATTGGTTACATTTGTGGTTTGGTTGACATTTGGAACAAGTAATCATATCATCAATATGTCTGATATTAAACAACTTAAAGATATTGCTGCTCAGGTTCGCAGGGATATCGTAAGAATGGTATTTGGACCCACCAGCGGGCACCCCGGAGGCCCATTGGGATGTGCCGATTTTTTAACGGCACTCTACTTTGATATCCTTCGGATTGACCCAAAAAATTTCACCATGGAGGGAAAGGGAGAGGATCTTTTCTTCCTGTCCAACGGACACCTGTCGGCAGGGTGGTATAGCATTTTAGCCCGAAGGGGCTATTTCCCCATCAAGGAGCTTGCCACCTTCCGCCTGATCAATTCTCGGCTTCAGGGGCATCCCGCCACCGCCGATAACCTTCCGGGTATCCGCTTCGCCTCCGGTTCATTGGGACAGGGCCTGTCGGTGGCCTGCGGTGCTGCACTGGCAAAGAAGTTACAGGGCGACAATCATCTCATCTATACCCTTCATGGCGATGGCGAGTTGCAGGAGGGACAGATCTGGGAAGCAGCCCTATTTGCGGTTGCCCGCAAGCTCGACAACATTATTGCCACGGTGGATTACAACAACGTGCAAATCGATGGCACCCTTGATGAGGTGGTAACCCTGGGCGATCTTCATGCCAAATGGCAGGCCTTCGGCTGGCATGTGATGAGAATGGAGGGAAACGATATGGAAGATGTCCTTAGGGTAATGAAACAGGCCAAGTTGGAAACCGGTAAGGGGAAGCCCGTTGTTATCCTTATGCATACCGAAATGGGAAAAGGGGTTGACTTTATGATGGGCTCGAGCAAGTGGCACGGAAGGGCTCCAAACGCAGAGGAATTTGCACTGGCCATGGCACAACTTCCCGAAACAATTGGAGATTATTAATTTTATCAAAATATATTTGACATGAAAAACATTGTGGTCATTGCACACGATGCAAAAAAACCGGAACTGGTTAAGTTTTTAAGCGAAAGGCTTGAGTGGTTTAGAGGGGTACACCTGATTGCCACCGGAAGAACCGCAGAATTTTTAGAGGCTCAGGGGATTACCTGTAAACATATGAGCCCGGGGCAGTCG
>JAKQEF010000002.1 GCA_029558675.1 Bacteroidota bacterium
GATACGGCTGAAGATGTTGAATGGATGGTGGGAAAAATTGTAAGGCTCCGGATATTCGACGACAGTGAGGGAGTAATGAACCTCTCGGTAACCGATGTGGATGGCCAAATACTGGTGGTGAGCCAGTTTACACTGCATGCCAAAACAAAAAAGGGCAACAGGCCTTCGTACATCATGGCTGCAAAGCCAGATATTGCCATTCCGCTGTACAATCAGCTCATCGCCCGATTGGAAGCAGAAACAAACAAGTCTGTTCCCTCGGGAATATTTGGTGCCATGATGAGGGTTTCCCTCGAGAACGACGGGCCCGTAACCATAATAATTGACACCAAAAACAGGGAATAGTCAGGTTGCAGAAAAGCAATTAATAAAAATACGGGTAGAACTCAACTAATCCATGTGTTATGACTAAAATAAGGTTGACTAAGGAGTTTAATCTTGAAATGGCTCACGTGCTCGAAGGGTACGACGGACCCTGCCGAAACGTACACGGACATTCGTACCGATTGGGAGTTACGGTTATTGGGACACCTATAGCCGATAAGAATAGCCCCAAATACGGTATGGTCATGGATTTTGGCGAGCTCAAAGAGATAGTAAAAAACAAGGTGATAGACCGATTCGACCACGTACTGTTGGTACGAAGCGATAGCCAGCTTGCCGAGGAGAGCAGCAGGCTTTGCCTTGGGAAAATTGAGCTGGTGGATTACCAGCCCACGTGCGAGAACATTCTCATTCATATCGTCCATATTATTTCCCGGGAGTTGCCATCCAATGTTAAGTTGTTGAATGTTAGGCTGCACGAGACGGCCAGTAGCTATGCGGAGTGGCATGGCGAGGATAATTAAGGCCATTGAGCCATTTTCAAAAAGTCCTGCGTAGATTATATCCCTAAGGTGAAATAGTTTTACCTTTGAAATCAGGTTTTGTTATTTCTAATTCTATAGATTAAGCATTTATACTCCATACTATCATGGCAAAAAAATTACTGGTTCTCGATGCCTATGCGCTAATTTACAGGGCTTATTTTGCCTTTATAAGCCGCCCCATAAAAACCAGCAAGGGGCAAAATACTTCGGCCATTTACGGATTTGTCAAATCGCTTCTCGATGCGCTCAAGCGGTTCGAGCCTACCCATATTGCCGTGGCTTTCGATGTTTCAGGAAAAACTTTTCGAACCGAAATTTTCCCTGAGTATAAGGCCAACCGTCAGGAAACGCCCGAAGATATTAGGAGTGCCGTTCCCGTTATTAAGGATGTTATCCGGGCCATGAATATAACCATCCTCGAAAAGCAGGGTTTCGAGGCCGATGATATAGTTGGCACCCTGGCCAAAAAAGCCGACCCACTGGGGTTTGAGGTGCTGATGATGACTCCTGACAAGGATTACGGACAGTTGCTCACCGACAGGGTTATCATGGTGAAACCATCGCGGAGCGGAGCCGATATGGAAACGGTAACCGCCAAGGACTTTTGTGAGGGATATGGCATCGAAAGGCCTGAGCAGTTTAAGGATATCCTTGCCCTGTGGGGCGATTCGTCGGATAATATTCCCGGGGTTCCGGGAATTGGTGAGAAAACAGCTGCCAAGCTGATAGCTCAGTTCGGCACCATTGAAGGGATTTTCGAAAATATCGATAAGCTGTCGGGGGCCCAAAGGGAAAAGTTGATTGAAAGCCGAAAGCAGTTGGAGATGGCACGGGTGCTGGTTGAGATTAAGACGGATGTGCCAGTGGAAATTGACTTTGGTGCCCTTGAACGCACGCAGCCCAATGCCGATGCACTGAAAAAACTTTTCGATGAGTTGGAGTTCAGGGCACTATCCAAAGAGCTGTTTGGCGATACGAAGCAGCAGGAGAAACCAAAGGCCGTACAAACATCGTTGTTTGGCGATGAGCAGTTTGCCGGCCAATCTCAAACCCCATTTAAAACCATCCACGATGTTGACCATGAGTATATTCCCATAGGGAGCAACGAAGAATTAGATATGCTGGTAAAAGCACTGTTCGCAGCATCGGAGTTCTGTTTTGATACCGAAACCACAGGATTAGACTATCATACCTCAAAGTTGGTGGGACTTTCGTTTGCTGTTGAACCCCACAGGGCGTGGTTTGTGCCCGTTCCCGATGATGATGAAGAGGCGAGGCAATTGATGGCTAAGTTGAAGCCGGTTTTTGAGAATGATGGCATAGCCAAAGTGGGCCAGAACATTAAGTTTGACTTGTTGATGTTGAAAAGTTATGGAGTAGAACTCAGGGGAATGCTGAACGACACCATGTTGGGACACTACTTGCTGGAGCCTGATATGCGCCACAATCTCAACATACTTTCGGAAAATCTTTTGGGCTACAAGCCCATCGACATTGAGGAGCTGATTGGCAAGAAGGGGCCCGGGCAGCGCAACATGCGTAGTGTGGATTTACAGAAGGTGGCTGCCTATGCCGGCGAGGATGCTGATATTGCCCTGCAGCTGAAGCATATCCTATGGGAGCGGTTAAAAAATGAGAACCTAACGGAGCTTTACTACAAGCTTGAGGAACCGCTCATAAAGGTGCTTGGCGAGATGGAGTTTACCGGTGTCCGTTTGAATCCCTCCACGCTGAACGAGTTGGCTGTAGAGTTAAACAGAGAGTTGGCCGAGTTAGACGACGAGATAAAGGGGATGGCCGGCATGCCTGACCTGAATATTTCGTCGCCAAAGCAGCTGGGCGAGGTGCTATTTGAAAAAATGAAAATTGCATCGGACGCCAAGCTCACAAAGACAAAACAATACTCCACCAGCGAAGAGGAGCTGATGAAATACCTGGATAAACATCCCATAGTGGGCAAAATCCTCGACTTCCGATCGGTGAAAAAACTTCTATCCACATACGTTGAGGTATTGCCAACCCTTATCAATGGCAAAACAGGGCGTATCCACACATCGTTCAATCAGGCGGTGGCATCAACGGGGCGATTGAGTTCAAACAATCCCAACCTCCAGAATATCCCCATTCGCGAGGAGAGGGGAAGAGAGATACGCAGGGCTTTTGTACCCACCGGCGATGATTACACTTTGCTCTCGGCCGATTACTCACAAATTGAGCTGCGCCTCATGGCGCACATGAGCAAAGACGCATCGATGCTGGAGGCTTTTCGAAACGATGAGGATATTCATGCTGCCACGGCGTCGAAAATTTTCAAAGTACCCCTTTCACAGGTTAGCCGCGAACAGCGTAGCCGGGCCAAGACTGCCAATTTCGGGATGATTTATGGCATATCCGCCTTTGGGCTTTCGCAGCGTTTGGGCATTAACCGTACCGAGGCAAAGGATTTAATGGACGGATATTTTGACACCTATAGCGGGGTAAAGGCTTACATGGAGAGCTGTGTGGAGCAGGCGCGTAAGAGTGGATTTGTTGAGACAATTTTCGGTCGTAAACGTTACCTCCCCGATATCAACTCCAACAACCAAACCGTGAGGGGCTTGGCCGAGCGCAACGCCATCAATGCGCCCATACAGGGCTCAGCTGCCGATATCATAAAAGTAGCCATGATTTCCATCCACAACAGGATATTGGAGAAAAGGCTTAAGAGCAGGATGATAATTCAGGTGCACGACGAGCTGGTATTCGATATTTTCAAGCCTGAGTTGGCCGAAATGAAGGAGTTGATAAAGGACAGCATGGAGAATGCCATTGAACTGTTGGTACCCCTTGTGGTGGATATGGGTACGGGTGATAATTGGATGGATGCGCACTAAAACCCCATACTCCGCAAGCGGCTATACATGTAGCCAATCCAAAAACAGGTAGATGACGGGCAGGGTAAAAATGCTCAGGATGGTTGATACAAACAGGTTTGAACCGGCCAGGGGGTAGTCGCTGTTGTATCGGTGCGATAACACAACGATAATGGTTTGGCAGGGCATGGCAGCCTGTAAAATCAGCACGTAGAATGCTGTTTTCGATATTTCAATACCCAGCAATTTCAATCCAAAGAAATAAGCCGTGGCAAGGACCACAGGCCCAAGAAGGAGTTTGTTGAAGCTGAGCAGGTAAACTGAGGTATTGGTAATGGCCTTGCGGATATTCAGCCCTGCCAACATGGCACCGATGTAAACCATGGATAAGGGACCTGTGCATTTTCCCAAACCCTCAAATGCAATCATCATCGGCTGAGGCATTTTTACATTGGTAATCAGCACTATTGTACCAAGCACAAGGGCAATGAAATTTGCGTTGAATAAGCTTCTCCATCCCGATTTTTGGGTGCCGGCACTTAGCTTTATCAGGCCATACGTGAAGGTTACGCTGTTGGAGGCCAACTGGTAAATGGCACCATAAAAAATACCCATGCCTCCCGGGAATAGGGCGTCCAGCAACGGGAATGCTAGGAACACTATATTGCCAAACATGGTATGCAGTGTATGCACTACTTTCTGTGCACCCTTCAGACTGATGATTCGAGAAGACAAACTCCCCAGCAGGTAAAGGAAAAACAGGTTGACATAGGCAAGAACAAAAATCAACAGGCTGTTTCTAAGCAGCTCCCCGCTCATACTTGTATTAGCAAATGTGCTGAATATCAAAAAAGGAAGGGTTATGTCAATGACAATACGTGAGAGGTTATCCCTAAGCTCCGGGGTAATAATCTTCCGCCACGATGCCAGCGAACCGATAACAACCAGAATTCCAAAAATTAAAAGCTGGTTTAGAATAATGCTTGTTGCCATGATTTAAGATTCAATTACTATTGACCCGTGGGGATGCTTTTGGTTTAGAGGGATGAGAAAGGATTAGGATAAACGGCTAAGTATCTGGACAAAAACAATGAGAATGACCATGGCAATTGGGTAAACGGCTGCATAAGCCTTTCCCGGGGCATTGCTCCTTGTCAGGGAGTCGCAGGCTGCAAGACCCGGAGTGCTGGTCATCCCGCCTGAGATTGCGCCTAAAAACTCGAATAGGTCTAACTTAAAGAAGAACTTATTGAGCAATGCCGTGATAATCATTGGAATGAGTGTGATGGCTATTCCAATGGTAAAGAGGGTAGCACCTGAATTCGTTAGTGTTTCAACCAGATGAACACCGGCATGGGTACCCACTCCGGCCAGAAAGAAAAGGAGTCCCAACTGCCTAAGCAGCTGATTGGCTGCCCCACTCATGGTCCACATGATGGGCCCCGTTTTTCCAATGCCGCCCAGCACAATGGCCATAATGAGGATACCTCCACTGAGCCCCAATCCAAATGTGAAGCTGTTGGCTACGGAAATTTGCAGTTGACCCAGCAGTATGCCCAGCGTAATGCCCAATGCAATGGGGAAAAAATCGGTATCGGACAGAATCCTATCATTATTACCCACAAAGGTGCTGAGGGCCTTCAAATCGTTTTTGGGACAAGCAACGGTAAGCTTATCGCCGAAGAGTATGGGTAGGTCGGACGAGGGGGAGATATCTATTCCGCTTCGCCTGATACGGGTGATGACAGCGTTGTAGTTTTGCAGCAGGGATAATGTGGCCAGTTTTTTATTAACCAGCTTCTTATTTGTTACCAGGATTTGTTCAACGGTATAATCCTCACCAAACTGGATTTCTGTGTTAACCTCTGCGCCAATTAACACCCTCACTTTTTCCAAAGCCTCGTGGGTCCCCACAGCTTTAATTATATCACCCTCGTGCAGAATGGTATCGGGTGTGGGTGTTTTGCACATATCGCCATGCTGAATCCGGGAGATGGTAGCTTCTGTCATCGCCCGAATTTTCAACTCGCTTAGCGATTTCCCGAAAACGGATGCGTTGTCAACCCTGAAATGGGCATTGCCAATGGTTGCATGGGAGCCCCGTTCCAATTGTTCAACCTTTTCGTTTTCAGTCTCCAAGTTAAAACGGCCAATTTTCGGGAACAGCTTCACAAACAGAATCACCCCTATAACTCCAAAAGGGTATGCAATGCCGTATCCTATTGAGGCCAGTGGTGAGCTGGTAACATCGATGGCAACGGATAGCCCGGGCGTGCTGGTGAGGGCACCGCATAAAAGGCCTATGGCAACGGGCGGTTCTAAGCGAAAAATGAGAAGAGCACCATAGGTTATGATGGAGGCGCTGAGCACAATAACAAGCGCAATTAATGCCAGCATACGCCCGTGGGTGCGAAACGAATCGAGGAAGCCGGGTCCGGCTTGTATCCCAACTGTGAATATGAATAGCACCATGCCCATTCGCTCAATTTCGGGGGGGATGGTTACCCCAAAATGGCCAAAAATCAGCGCCACGAAAATCACTGCAGACACATCAAACGAAACGCCTTTGATGCGTATGTTGCCCACCATAAAACCTAAGGTAATTATGACGAATAGGGCAAAAATGGGATTGGAAATAATATCCATACTATGAGGGAATGAATTTGAAACAAAAATAGCAAAACAATGGCTTAAAGATTAACAATTACCATTTTTACAGGAAGGTAAAAATATTTCACCGTAAAATGCTGTGTTTTACACTGCGTTTCACTGCGTCAATCATTCATCATTCGTAATTCGCAATTGTTCCCTTTTTCAAGTTCAGGGCAGAGCATAGTTCATTGACCGAATAGACAAAATACTACTAAAATGAACAGGTCAGAAAAACTAAGTACACGACAAAAATTTTAAACAATTGATATTATAGCGATTAAATCCAGTAATCAATACCCTTGCCAAGTAGTCCAACCCGTACTTAAAGATGCTAACCGCCCTGTTCCCGTGTTTTTTGATAGTTATTGGCTTAAG
>JAKQEF010000063.1 GCA_029558675.1 Bacteroidota bacterium
GAAGACCTGCTGGAGAGGTTTCGCATTATTCTGAACAACGATTTGGAAATTGATAGGGTAGCCTTTTACAAATTCGAAAAAACATGGGAACTTATCTTAGCCACCAACTGTTCTGCCGATTTAACCAATCAAATTGATGTAGAGCGCGATTTATGTTCCATTACCGACATTGCTTTTATCAGCTCATCCCATGAACAAGCGCTTCAGGCATTCGATGCAGTGATACCCGTTGTTCAAAATAATGCCCCCCTTGCCTATGTGCTAATAGCCGATACCAAAGAGGAAGCCAAAGGGGTTAGTGCTACTATTAAGCACTTGAACTTCGTGCAAACCCTTTCCATTATAATATTTGTGGCCATAGAAAATCTTAGGCTTTTCCATAAAACCCTCGAACAGGAGGCAATGAAGAAGGAGTTGGAGCTGGCATCGCAAATGCAGAATTTGCTGGTACCCGATAACGACTCCATTCCGCAAACCAAGGAGGTTAAAATTCACGCATTCTACCACCCCCACTCCGAGGTGGGTGGCGATTTTTACGATGTCATCGAACTTGGGAAAGACGAAGTTGGATTTTGTATAGCCGATGTTTCGGGGAAAGGGATGGCTGCCGCCCTGTTGATGTCGAATTTTCAAGCTAACCTGAGGGCTCTTTTCACTCACGACATTACACTAATCGGACTTGTAGAGAAGCTGAACGAAAGGATTATGAGTACGGCCAAGGGTGAACGTTTTATCACCATTTTCATTGGCCGTTACAATAGAATCCGAAGGCAACTTGAGTATGTCAATGCGGGGCATAACCCTCCGGTGCTATACAGTATGGCAAGCAATCATATCTCGCTGCTCAACGAAGGCTGTGTCGGTTTGGGCATGGTTGAAGAAATTCCATTCATCTCAGTGGGGTCAATACGCATCTCCGAAAAATCAAAACTCCTGTGCTATACAGATGGCCTTGTGGAGTACATAAACAACAACAAGGTTGAGCTCAGCACCAAGATTATTGAACAAAACCTGTCCAATAACGACTCCATAAGCAAAAATGTTCAGGATATTTTTAAGGCCCGTAAGGATAAAGAGCAGTTTGAAGGGTTTGGAATATTTGACGATATTTCAATGCTGGGCTTTGAGTTCTCTTAACGGGAATCTATGGGCTTCACCAGCTGTGCCAACAACTATTTTTCCTGAGTAGCGAACATCCAAAGCAACTATCACGGCAATATAGCCCCAGAAAAGGGCAGCAATCTTATCAGCATCCAAAAAGTTATTCAGGAAACCATGAAAAACATAGGTTAACAAACCAATGATACAGGCCACAAGAAAGTTTTTACACTCCTTATCCGTAACCTTTCCAATTAAAACTATACCTCTGTAGAGAGCAAACAACAGGATGAAAACATACCCCAGCATGGCCAAAAAACCTGCCTCGGACATCAACCCAAGGTATTCGCTATGGGCATTGCCCAGTGTCCCAAAGTTGGTGCTAATCACTGTTTTATTGTAGCTCTTTTGAAATGGTGCATAAAGAAACTGATAGGTTCCAGGCCCCCAGCCAAAAACAGGGCGCTCCTCAAACATGCTCATGGCGGCATCCCACCTGTTTAGCCTCTCCAGATTGGAGGCATCGGTTTTAACGTTAATGATAGACTGAATGTGTTCGGCAAAATCACCGCTTGAATCGGTTGTGTTGCGCTGTAACCGCCATAGAATTTCTTGGCTTAAAAGGAAATAGAGGCCGATAACCATTGATACGGCAATGAGAATCGTTCGGAATTTTATTTTCAATAGAATAAAAAGCCATATAACGGCACCAAAAACCAAACTTACCCAAGCAGCCCTTGAGTAAGAAAAAACCAACGCAACAAGAAAGAAAAAGGATAAAAACCAGCTAATAAATTTTACTGCTCTCGATTGGCTGCTGAATGCAAGAGCCACAGTAACCGGTATGACAAATGCCAATGCCGCACCGTAGGATGTATGATCGATAAAAAAAGGCGCACAGGCCTGATGGGCAGCATAATGGTTGAGCAAACCTCTCGATGCATGCTTTATCAATGAAAAAACCGCAACAATAAACATCCCTGTAATGTATGCCCAGAGGTACTTTTTTATGTTCTTTTTATTGCGCATGAACAGAATATAAGACAGGTAGAAGAAGATACCAATGAACCAAAAACGAACTAAAAAATATTTAATGGATACCACAGGCAATTCACTGGGAATAATTGCGATAATTAACCATCCTAAAAAGAAAAGTATGGAAATAAAAACAGGATGGGTAAGCAATTCTTTGGCAAAAAATCGCTCCTGCAGCGACCTGATTATTAGCAGGCCGAGTAGCAAAACCAGAATGGGCTCAGTGGGAAACCAGAAATCGAAATCCAACCCCGGAACAATTCGCCTTAGGGCTATTGATAAAGGGGCAAGGAATACCAGTGTAAAGAAAAGTTTTTGAGGCGAAAAAAGTAACCAAAGACCAATCAAAAAAACAAAGGGTATAACGCTAAGAAGCCAACTCTCCTTGTACACATAGTAAGTGTTGGCTGCAATGAATAGCAGACTGCTGATAGCAATGAAAATAATTTCGCGCCTATTCCTCACCTTTATCCGGTTCAATCATCGTTTTAAAAAAGTCAATCAGGATGAGCAGAAAGAATGTAAAAAACAGTGCTGAGAGGGTTGAGATTAGGGCTATTGTCATCCTTTTAGGCTTTGCCTTCTTGTCGGCTGGTACGGCCCTATCGATTACGAATTGGGATGGAATTTCGCCGGCAGCCTCTATTCGCATAATGAATAGTGCCTCCTTAACGTCCTTCATCTGTTGCGATACGTGCAACATTTCCTGTAAATAGCGGGTAAACGCCCCACCGCTTACGCCTAAATTTTCCATCTCCTTTTTAATCCTCTGCGCCGATGCACTATTGCCTGAAGTGAGCGCAGCAGCGTATGCACTGGTCAGCTCCTTTGCCTGGTAGGGTAAATCTAAAACTCCCCTTTTCATTACGGCCGAAAGGCTGTCTTCAACCCGTTTAATTTCAGATAAAGCGAACTGGTATTGCTCCTCAAATAGGGGTAGCGCACGCAGGGCCATATCCTGCTTTGTCTTGCGCATAAGGCTGTCGGCAATTTCAACAATGGAGTTGGCAAGTAAAGCGGCATACTCGGGATCGGTATCCAATACCTGAATTTTAACGCTTCTAAACTTGGTTGGACTGAATGAGATATTCTTTGAATAGACTGTTGCCACCTTACTCCAGGCATGTTTACTATCGCGTTCAATACTGTAGTGAACGAACAGGTTGTGCTTTTCCACTATGGTTCTCATAAGGGTTTCAGAGGATAGCACCTGTAGTAAATGCTCCACCTCCTCGTCTTCACCAAACATGATAAAGCCCTTTACCCGATTGGGTACCACTATATCCTTGGAAGGCTGGGTGGATATTGCCGGAAGCAGAACTGCCGTTGACTGGAATTTGGGATGTATAAGAAAAGAAACCGCTAAAGAGGATATAAAAGCGATGATACCCACAAGAAGAAAAAATCGCTTTCTGTTCCAAACCATCATAACCAGCTTTGTCCCGTTAAGGTTGAAGTCGGCAACTGTTTTTTTCATACTATTCAGATTTTTATTGCTTAACTCTAATCAAACTATAATTCTTTTTGCCTTTTTGCACGATGATATACTTTCCGTTAATCAGGTACGAAGAATCAATAAGCATTTCGGCATTACTTACTTTTTCCTTATTAACGCTTACTCCTCCCCCTTGTATTGTCCTTCGCAAATCGCCTTTTGAGGGAAAAATCCCGCAATTTTCGGTGGCCAATTCAGAAAAGGGTACCCCTTTCACCAGAATTTCGACCTCTATATCAAACAATGGCACACCTTCAAAAACGGAAAGAAAGGTATTTTCGTCTATTCTGCGCAAGGTTTCAGAAGTGGAATTTCCAAACAGGATTTCGGAAGCATCCACTGCCGTACGGTAATCAGCCTCGGAGTGAACCATTATGGTTACTTCGCGTGCCAAAACTTTTTGAAGCTTTCGTAAATGGGGCGCCTCTTTATGTTCTTTTATCAGATTTTCGATGGTGTCCCTGTCGAGAGTAGTGAAAATTTTGATGTATTTCTCGGCATCCTCGTCGGAGGCATTAATCCAGAACTGGTAGAACTTGTATGGCGAAGTCAGATTTGGATCAAGCCAAACGTTTCCCTCCTCGGTTTTCCCAAACTTCCCCCCATCCGATTTTGTCATTAGCGGGCAAGTCAGAGCATATGCCTCACCCCCCAATTTTCTGCGTATTAGCTCAGTTCCCGTAACGATATTACCCCACTGGTCCGAACCGCCCATCTGCAGTTTGCAATTCAATGTTTGGTAAAGGTGAAGAAAATCTGTTCCCTGCACCAGCTGATACGAAAACTCGGTGAACGATAGACCCGAACCGGCATCGCCGCTAAGCCTTTTCTTTACCGAATCTTTGCCCATCATATAGTTCACGGTGATGTGCTTGCCAATGTCCCGTATAAAACCCAGAAAAGAGTATTCTTTCATCCAGTCGTAGTTATTTACCATCAAGGCAGCATTGGGCTTATCGGTACTGAAATCGAGAAAACGGGCCAGCTGTTTTTTAATGCACTCCTGATTGTGCCTAAGGGTTGGCTCATCGAGCAGGTTACGCTCCTGCGATTTGCCCGAAGGGTCGCCAATCATTCCCGTGGCTCCGCCAACCAGTACAACGGGGCGATGTCCGCATCGCTGAAAATGCTTCAGCATCATCATCGAAACCAAATGACCGATATGGATTGATGATGCGGTGGGATCGATTCCCACGTAAGCCGTTGTCATCTCTTTGCTCAACAGCTCTTCCGTTCCCGGCATGATATCGTGGATCATGCCCCTCCAGCGAAGTTCTTCAAAAAAGTTCATATTCAAAAAAATTTCGGCAAAGATAATGATTAGCCAAAGAAATATGAGGGAAAAAACTCAATTACAACAACTCAAAATGCATAACAAAATGGGTTTACGGTTCTGATTTCACCGCTTTCCCGATACTTTCTTTAATTTCATCGAAATGCAAATAGGGGAAAAGTCGGGGAGCCAATTTTTCAATCGGTTTATATAGCAGTGATTTTTCACCAAAATCATCGGGGAGAATGCGTAGGTTATGGTTTATTTTTCCGATTAGTAAAAAGATAACGCTGAGTATCAGCACCGTTTTGATAATCGAAACGAATGCCCCAAAGATTTTATTCACCATTCCCAGCGCTGCCATTTTGAAAACACCCTCCACAAGTATTCCCAGGAAATGAATGCCCACCAGAATGACCAAAAAGGTTACGGCAAACGCTATCAATGAAAGGTATTGGGTGGTTAATGCAAACTTTTGGGTTAGAAAATTGGCTGTAAATTCGGAGAAATGGATTGCCCCCCAAATTCCAAACAGCAATCCTGCCAGTGCAGCAACTTGTCTGATCAATCCCTTTCTTAACCCACCAACCCCTGCAAAAACGAGAACCGCAAGGATAGCTAAATCAATTATGCCCATATGTTAAAAGTATTATAAATCAATGATTACGTTCAACTATATAATCGGCCAATTGTAGTAACGATTTTTTGTACTCGTTATCAGGGAATGACTTAAGGGTTTCAATGGCGTTCTCCTTGTATTCCAACATCTTCTTGTGGGCATACTCAATCCCCCCCGATGCATGCACAAAATCAACAACCTCCCTCAGCGCATCAGCATCATTGCGGCTTCTCCTCACCTGCTTCAGGATATGATGGCGTGTAGTGCCATTGGTTTGATCCAAGGCATGAATCAATGGCAGGGTAAGCTTCTTTTCTTTCACATCGTTCCCTATGGGTTTCCCCAGAATACCCTTTGGCTGGTAATCGAACAGGTCGTCTTTAATTTGAAAGGACATTCCCAAGTTAAGCCCAATTTCTTTTACCCTCGATATGTCCTCAGCCGGTGCGCCCGCCGAAATAGCTCCATTCACTGTACAGGATGATATTAGCGCCGCCGTTTTTTTTCTGATGATATCGAAATAAGTGGGCTCATCCGTATCAATCCTCCTGGAGCGTTCAATCTGAATCAACTCGCCTTCGCTCATCTCCCTTACCGCCTCGCTCATATTACGAAGCAGCTCGTATTCCCCCGATTCAATGGCCAGAAGCAACCCCTTAGAAAGCAGAAAATCGCCCACCAGCACGGCAACCTTCGATCGCCAAAGCGCATTGATTGAATATGATCCTCTCCGCTCGTAGGCTTCGTCCACCACATCATCATGAATAAGAGTGGCTGTATGCAGCAATTCAATCATGCCTGCGGCAATATAAGTAGATGGGTTAATGTTCCCGGTCATTCCGGCTGTGAGGAAAACTAAAAGCGGACGTAGCTGTTTCCCTTTCCTTCGGTATATGTAGTTTGTAATTATGCCCAGCAGGGGGACTTTTGACTTCAATGCCTTTTGAAAATAGGCCTCAAATTCTTCCAGTTCCCTCCTTACAGGGTATTTTATCGCATCAAGGGTTGTCAATTCCGTTGGATTAAAACGATGACAAATTAACTACTTTTTTCTTAAAAATTTCTTTCCCCTTCATTTTTAGCAACAAGCAAATATGAAGTATTTTAACCCAACCCTTGTGAATCAACAAATGTTTCTATATTTGTGGCATTTAAATTTGTTTTCGCTATGCCTAAATTAAATGATCTTAAGATTGAACACCTGGAAAGGGCAGCCAATATGCTTAAAGCCATTGCTCATCCCATGCGTATTGCCATTCTGAGTCATCTGGAAGATGGCAAGCGTATGTCGGTCACAGAGATTCATGAAAAGTTGAAAATTGAACAATCCACAACGTCGCACCACTTGGGAATACTAAAAGACAAGGGTGTACTTGCCTCCAAAAGGGAAGGAAAAAACACCTACTACTTTCTTCGTGAGCAAAATCTATCCAAAATATTGGAGTGCATCAACAAATGTAAAGTTTGAATTGCCCCTTACGATTTTTCGATTTTTCTCTTCGATATGCTATCCCTCTGACAGCCAAACGTGGGCAACTGAATTCAGGATTTTATTCCATAGTGTTTGTGCAGGATGACAATGCGAGTTGTTAAAAACCTATTTTTGGGTTGTCTCTTTTGTATCCGGTTGCTAAATTTGTAAAAAACTATTCTGCTATATGGATTTAGAAAACAAATACAATCTTGCTGTGGATGAAAATGCCGTTGCCAAAACGGTTGAAAAAATTAAAGGGCAACTCAACAGCGGTGTATCCAACAAAGCATTGCTGACAACATGTTTCAGCCTTATCGATCTGACAACGCTTAACTCCACCGACAGCATTGAGCGGGGAAAACTTTTTGCACAGCGCGTTAGCGATTTTTCAGAGAAATTTCCGGGGTTGCCAAACGTTGCTGCTATCTGCGTTTACCCGTCGCTTGTTGCCTCTGTGAGGCAATCGCTCACAGCCAATGAAGTGAAAATTGCCTCTGTTGCGGCGGGATTTCCCTCATCACAAACCTTCATCGGCATTAAACTCTCCGAGTGCGAGATGTGTCTCGAAATGGGTGCCGACGAGCTGGACGTGGTCATCTCGCTGGGAGCCTTTCTCTCAGGCGACTATTTCACCGTTTTTTCCGAATTGCAGCAGATTAAAGAGGTTGCCGGTGATGCTCATGTGAAAGTTATTTTAGAAACCGGTGCACTTCCCTCGTTGAGCCTGGTGCGTCGGGCATCGTTTTTGGCCATGAAGGCCGGTGCCGATTTTATTAAAACCTCAACGGGCAAGATGGATATTTCGGCTACCCCCGAAGCGGTTTATGTTATGTGCGAGGCCATTAAGGAGTACCACCGTACCACGGGCCGCATGGTGGGCATAAAACCCGCCGGAGGCATGGTTACCCCTGCCGATGCGGTTCTGTACTACAAAATAGTTCAAGAAACATTGGGCGAAAAATGGTTGAATAACCAATGGCTAAGGCTGGGTGCCAGCCGCTTGGCCGATAATCTGCTTTCCGATATTGTGGGCAGTACCATAAAATACTTCACAGCATAGGCTGAAAATCGATGATATGCTACCCGTTTGGCTGAGGCTCCGGCCTCTTCTCCGCACGTTTCCATGTCCTGCGGACTATGGAAAGTGCTAACACCCCAAGAAACCTTCCATCGTGGCGAAGGTACATGGAAGCGTTTCGATAGCCAACCGCCAAAAACTAACTCCCCCTTTGGGGGTTGGGGGGTCTAACACCCCGTTTCACGTTTCCCGACTCACGCTTCACGAATTTAACCGCAAATTCGCAGATTCGCTAATTCGTATATATGCATACAACCTTAAACGCTGAACGCTGAACTTCGAACGAAAAACCTCGAACATCGAACCCCGAACCTTGAACTTCGAACCCCGAACCTTGAACTTCGAACCTCGAACCCCGAACCTTGAACTTCGAACCTTGAACCTCGAACCCCGAACGTCGAACCCCGAACGTCGAACTTAAAACCCCGCACCTCGTTTCACTTCCCCCTTTCTCCTTTTCCCTTCCCACCCCGTTCGGCTAAGGCTATAGCCTCAGTCATGCATATCTTACTAGGCTTAGCCTAGAAAAATAATCCAACGGCGGTACAACCGCCGCCAAACAGAGAAAAGCAGCTATTTATTTGAACATTTTTTCAACAATAAAATATTGTGCTGATATTCTTCAACTTAACAACCCTGTTTGGTTAAAAAATTTTTTACCTATTAAGAATTTCATACCGATTTTGTGATAACCTTTGCAAAATAGGGTTACAATAAAAAGCAAAACAAAACCTGCTGTATATCTATTACTTAATAAATTTACCATAAGGCATTATGCAAAAAGTACTCATTCTGCTCGATGATATTTCGTTGTGGAAACCCTACTATCCTTCGGAGAGTGTAATATCCGCTTCTGACTACCTCCGTCAGGAGTCATTTGAAGACCCAAAGTTGGTCATCAATCTTTGCAGTGAAATTACCTACAATTCCGAAGGGTACTACTGCTCATTACTGGCAACTGCGCGAGGACACAGGGTGATTCCCAATGCCGAGGTACTGAATAAGCTGGAAACCGATACGGGGATACGTATGGATAGCAGCCTCCACAAGCTTTGCCACAGTTGGATTGAAAAAAAGGGTATCACCAGCGAATTCTGGAACCTTGATGTATATTTTGGTTCATGTGTTGAGCAGGGTTTGGAACGCGTGGCAAGGTTTATCTTTGACAATTATCCCTATCCAATCCTTCGCGTTACCCTCAACAACAAATCACGCAATCAAATCGAAAGCATTAAGCCATTAAAAATCTCTGAACTGAACGATGATCAGCAAACCCATTTTGCCGAAGCACTGGACAGGTTCAACCGAAAGGTATGGCGCAATCCCCGCCTAAAAAAAACGCCCCGTTACGATTTGGCCATCTTTCACAATCCCAATGAACCCTTTCCGCCCAGCAACCGAAAAGCTTTGGCCAAATTTGTGGACCTTTCCAAAAAGATGAACATCAACGCCGAGCTGATTACCGAGGATGATCTGCTTCGCCTGATGGAATTCGATGCGCTCTTCATTAGGCAAACCACTGCCCTGAACCACATTACCTATCAGGTTGCCCTAAAGGCAAAGCAAGCCGATATGGTTGTTATTGACGATCCGCTCTCAATAATCCGATGCACAAATAAAGTTTATCTCAACGAACTCCTGGTTAGGGAAGGTATTCCTGCTCCCAAGTCGAAGCTAATTTTTAAGTCAAATCCTTACTCTTTCGCTCAAGTAGCCGATAGCCTCGGAGCACCTTTTATTCTCAAAATTCCGGATGGCTCGTTCTCAAACGGTGTGAAAAAGGTAGAGAATGAAACGGAATATTCGCAAACCTTAAACGACTTTTTTGGCCGATCGGCCATTGTGCTTGCCCAGGAGTATCTGCCAACCGATTTCGATTGGCGAATAGGCGTGTTGAATGGTGAACCCTTATATGCCTGTAAGTACTTTATGGCCAAAGGGCACTGGCAGATTTACTATCACCAAAACTCGGGAAAAAGCCGTTGTGGCATGGCCGAAGCCGTCCCCATGTACAAGGTGCCCAAGGCCATACTGAAAAATGCCATTAAGGCCACATCGCTAATCGGCAAAGGGCTGTATGGAGTTGACCTAAAAATGATAGGCGAAAAGGGCGTGGTTATTGAGATAAACGACAACCCCAGCATTGACTACGGCGTGGAAGATGCCATCCTAGGCGATGAGCTTTACTATAGGATTATCAACGACTTCGTTAGAAAATTGGAGAATAAACACCATTAATTCTTGGGAAAAAAAGGAGTTGCCATACGCAGGGCTAAACAGTCCGATTTACCATACATCATAGCCATTGAAAACGATTCGTTTGGCAAGGATGCCTTTTTGCCGCGCCAATTAAAATATCTTCTAAAAAGCCCCAACTCTTTTTTTTACACGGCCATCCTCAATAAAAAGCCCATTGGATACATCATCCTTTTAAAAAGGAAAGGGAGCAAAACCCTTAGGATTTATTCCATAGCCATAGATACAGCTGCAAGGGGCATGGGAGCAGCCAATATGTTGATTGACATTTCTAAAGTGTTAGTCAGCAAGGGAAAGTTTCGGAAATTGACACTGGAGGTGAACGAGAATAATACGCCCGCCATAAATCTATACCATAAAACCGGCTTTATTCATTTTGGCCATAAGCCAAACTACTATCACGATGGCTCGGGTGCTCTTCGCATGTATTTCAAACCATAAAAAAAGGGGTGAACAGATCACCCCATGTAGCCCCACCAGGAATCGAACCTGGATTTAAGGTTTAGGAAACCTTCGTTCTATCCATTGAACTATAGGGCCATTTTTTCAGTCGGCTAAAGTAGCACTTTTTTGGTTTTTCGGCAAATTTTATTTTCCTTGCCCTTGGTTTTTGACTTTTTTCAGTCTGCGTAGTCCAATTGGTTGGCGTATATTCTACGTGCATTATGAAACGCCGTAATGGTAATGCATTTATTTTTAATTATTCTAACTAATCACTCTAAAAACGCTAAATATGAATCGTTTAAAAGCAACAGTACTTATTGTTGTATTTCTTGGGTCTCACCTTTTTGCGGTTGCTCAGGAAATATTGATTAATGAATGGCTTAAGGCCGGAAGTATTGGGGTTGAAAACCCCGCCTTTGCCCAAAAGGAAAACGTCAAGGGCGACAAATTCAAATCGTCGGATCTGCTGAAAATGCCCATTATCGACCTGACGAGCCTTACCCCAAAGGATGGGGCACCTTTTCTCGATGCCAAAACGGCCTGGACTATTCAAAGATCCGGAAGCGACAGCTCTCTTTATTACTCCTTTCAAGAGGGTGGCAATCGGGTTGGTTTTTTGGCCACATACATTGCAACAGAAAGTTTTTGGAAAGGAAAATTGGCCATTGAATCCACTGCGGCGTTCGAAGCATACTGGGATGGAGTGAAAACAGCTGACAGGTACTCTGCCAATGCCGACGGAGCGGCTATTTCAAAGGATATTACAGTGATTCCCGGAAAGCACAAACTCATACTAAAAGTGTTACTCCCCGATACGCTCACCTCCCCCTCGCGATTAAAAGCATACCTTAAGCCCACAGGCGATTTCCTTCCCGAGTGGATTTATGTATCGTTAAACCCAATGGAGACCAAAACGTTAAGCCATCTTCTCGAGGGTCCTAAATTATCGGGAATAAGCATTTCGGCAGCAGGCGACATGGTGCTGATAACAATCTCCGAAATCGATCCGAAAACGGAAAAAAGCTCATACCTCCGTCGTGTAATCCGCCTCAGCGATAAAAGGGTAATGGCATCGTTCAGGCAAACGGGAGTATCGCAGCTGAAGTGGATGCCCTCCGGTAATAAACTTTCATACCTTTCGTCGGGTAATGTTTGGGTACTGGATTTGGATAGAGGAAGTGAAACAGAGTTCCTAAAGGGCATCAACGAGATATCGAGCTATACCTGGAGCCCCAATGAGGAGTTTGTGATTTACTCGGTTTTCGAAAAGGACGAGGGGAAGAAAGATGATTTCAGGCGGATTTTATCACCGGAAGACCGACAGCCTTTCTGGCGTAGCCGTAGTTTCCTTTACATTGGCCACATCGCTTCGGGAATCCACCAGCGGCTTACATGGGGGAATCGTTCAACAAGCCTTCAGGACATTTCTCCCGACGGGAAAAGCATTATTTTCAGTACTTCCCAAGAGGATTATCTGGAGCGCCCATACAGCAGGCAAAGCTTGTATCGCATGGATTTATCAAACTTTAAAGTAGATATACTTTGGGCTGACAAGCTCTTTAGTGTTAGCGTTTCCTACTCGCCCGACGGGGCGAAACTTTTAGCCACAGGGTCATCTTTGGCATTCGGTGATCTTGGGGTTAACGTTAGCCCGGGTAAAACCCCCAATATTTACGATACTCAGGCATACATTTACGATATTGCCACAGGCAATGTTGAAGCCATTACCCGTGATTTCAATCCATCCATCGATAGGGCGTATTGGTGTCCTATTTCCAACAGGATATACTTCACCACCACAGATGAAGACAGGAATACGCTTTACGAGTTTAACCCTCAGAAAAAGTCCTTCGCAAGCATAGCGTTGAACGAGGAGATGATAAACGGAATCGACTTTGCCCGCAGTAAGCCATTGGCTGTTTACTACGGGTCGGGAGTAAAATCATGGCCAAAAGCCTACAGCTACGATTTTAAAGCCAAAAAATCTACCCTAATCGAAGATGTTGAAACCAAAAACTATTCGCAAGTTGTTTTTGGCGATGTTAAGGAGTGGTGGTTTACATCAAGCCGGGGTCAAAAGGTACTTGCCCGCTACTATTTACCTCCCAATTTCTCTGCCGATAAAAAGTATCCCATGATTGTTTACTACTATGGTGGAACCACGCCTGTTGGGCGGGATTTCGGAGGCAGATATCCCAAACAGCTCTATGCTGCCAATGGCTTTGTTGTACTGGTTCTGCAGCCCAGCGGAACCGTTGGATTCGGTCAGGATTTTTCGGCTGCTCATGTCAATGCATGGGGGAAAGTTACCGCTGATGAAATTATTGAGGGAACCAAACAATTCGTAGTGCAACACCCGTTTGTCAATGAGCGTAAGATTGGGTGTATTGGGGCATCGTATGGTGGTTTTATGACCATGTACCTTCTAACCCAAACCCATATATTTGCTGCTGCCATTTCGCATGCCGGAATCAGCTCCATTGCCAGCTACTGGGGCGAGGGCTACTGGGGATATTCATACAGTGCAGCAGCCAGCGCCAACAGTTTCCCATGGAACAACCGCAATCTATACGTGAATCAGAGCCCGCTTTTCAGTGCCGATAAAATCTCCACTCCTCTCCTTCTACTCCACGGCTCCGATGATACCAACGTGCCTGTGGGCGAGAGTATCCAAATGTACACAGCTCTTAAGCTGTTGGGAAAACCCGTTGATCTTATTCAGATTGAAGGTGCCGACCACCATATTCTTAAGTATGGACAAAGGGTTAAATGGACTAATACCATTTTGGCATGGTTTGCCAAGTATTTGAAAGGCGAGGAAGGGTGGTGGAAGGAAATGTATCCCGATGGTAATTATTAAACTGCAAAATAAAGACAAGGGGATTGTCGGGTTCAATCCCCTTGTCTTTACTCAGCCCTGCACACTTTTTAAATATCCTTTTCGTATAGAACTTTCTCTGAAACTCCTCTTTTAAAGCGTTTATTCCCATAAAAAACAATGTTTCCTTTAAAAAAGGGTTTTTTTACATTTCATTTTATTACTTTTATTGTCCTAAAAATATGAATTTGTAACAATATGGCGGATAAATTTCAAGTTGATGCTATTGATCAGAAGATTTTGGCGTACTTAGTTAAGAACGCCAGAATGCCTTTTCTTGAGATTGCACGCGAGTGTGGAATTTCAGGTGCTGCCATCCATCAAAGGGTTAAAAAGATGGAGGAAGCAGGAATAATCGAAGGGTCGGGGATGATCATCAAACCCAAAGCATTGGGCTACGACGTATGCGCATTCGTTGGGGTGCAATTTTCGTCAGCCAATCAGTATGAAGGCGTTGTGGAGGCATTAAAAAACATGCAAGAGGTGGTAGAATGCCATTTTATAACGGGTGCCTATGCCCTGCTGATAAAAATTTACTGTAAAAATAACGAACACCTGATGGAAGTATTGGTGAACACCATCCAGAACATTCCGGGGGTTTTAAATACCGAAACATTTATTTCGCTCGATCAGGCATTCGAAAGACAGGTTTACGTTAAGGATAAATCGCTGATAAGGCCGCAAAAAGGGTAATGCACCTGATGAATACCATTCAATCGAAGTAACGGTATATTATATTCAGCAAATCCTCTTTCCTCATGGGTTTCACAATGTAGTCGGAGCATCCGGCCGAGTAGCTTCTCTCCATTTCGTCGGCTAAATAGAATGCGGTAATGATTATTATCGGAACATTAGAATCCAGCTTCCTAATCTTTTCCAGGGCTTTTATTCCATCCATCATGGGCATTTGCACATCCATAAGAATCAGGTCAATATTTCTGTTCGATTTATAAATGTTAACGGCTTCGAGCCCGTTTTGAGCCCATATGATGTTAATATTCAATTTGTCCAAAAATGCACACAGCAGTTGGTAGTTGCTAAGAACATCCTCTGCTATAAGGATTGTTTTCCCTTTAAACTTTTCGATATCAAACGATATTCCTTTCTGCTTCAAGAACAACGATTCGTCGTTCGATAAATCATACGGAAACGTAAAATAGAAGGTTGATCCTCGGCCCGGGCATGAGTCGAGCCATATTTTCCCACCCAGTAGGTTAACCAGTTCATGACAAATGGCTAAACCAAGTCCTGTTCCAGAGTAAAGCTTGGTTTCGTTTACATCGCCAAATTTACTAAAGCGATCAAATATTACGTGATGTTTATCGGTAGGAATACCTTTGCCTGTATCCCTGACAAAAAACATCACTTTTTCCGAATCGGCCACCCTATAACCATACGCAATAGACCCCTTATCCGTAAATTTTATGGCATTGGATAGCAGATTTGTCATTACCTGTCGGAATCTAATCTTATCAGTATTGATAATGAGGTTTTCCATCCCTTTCTCGTAATCTTGAATTATTTCCAGGTGCTGTTTCTTATATCTTTCCTTTTCCTTGTCGTAAAAGGGTTTCAGCTCATCAAGCAGGTTTGTTACAGCACAGGGTTTTCGCTTAGTTTTTAGCTGACCCGATTCAATCATGGAAATATCAAGAATGTCGTTAATGAGGTTCATGAGCACCTCGCCATTGCTTTTAATTATCTTTACATAGTCGAATTTTAAGTCATCGGTAAGTTCGGGGTCGGTTAACAGGTAGGAAAAGCCCACAATGGCATTCATTGGAGTTCTAATCTCATGCGACATGTTGGCAAGAAAAGCCGTTTTTAGCTTATCCGATTCCTCTGCCTTTTCTTTTGCTGCATTTAACTCCCTGGTTCTTTCTACAACAAGCACTTCAAGATCGTCCTGATACTCCTGTAATGTTGCTTCAACCTTTTTCCTATGATTTATCTCTTTCACCAGCTCCCGGTTAATCTTGCTTTTAAACCTAAAGCGACTGTAAACAAAGTAGATCAGGCTCATGAGAAAAAGAACCAATATGGCTGCAAATGCAAAAAGTATTTTTACCTTTTTCTTTTCACTTACACTTAACTCCTTTTCCTTCGATAACAGTTCTATCTCCTTTTGCTTCGCATCAATTTGATAACGCGCTTCAAACTCCAGTAGAAGTTTTCCTTTATCCTCCCGATGAACTATTTCACGCAATTCATCATATTCTTTAAAGAATTGGTATGAACGTCTATAATCTCCTAAGGTCGAAAAGGTCTCTGCCATCTCTTTGCTAATGAGCAGCAATATCCGATTTGAATCGGTTCTTTTGGCAATAGCCCTTGCTTCCTCGTACATTGCAAGAGCTTGATTAAACCGCTTCAATTGGAAGTAAGTTTTCCCCAAGTTGAAAAGGGAGTTGGCAATCCCTTCGGAATACCCAACGGATAGGTATAGTTTCTTTGACTGTTCAAAATATTTCAGCGATTGTTGGTAATCGCCCATTTTTTGGTAAACCGTACCAATGTTGAGTAAAGTATTGGCATGGCTGACTTCATCCTCCTCGTTTCCTTTGTATGAAAGCGATTTGTTAAGGTATTCCAGTGCCAGCTTATAATCGCCAAGTTCGGAATACAAACGCCCCATATTGTTTGAGGTCTTGGCGATGCCCTCCTTATCTTTTAATTGCTGTGATAACAAAAGGCTTTTTTGATAAAAATCCAACGCTATGGCACTTTCGCCGAAATAGAAGTAGATATTACCTGTCTCCTTATACATTTCAGCGATTTTTTCCTGATTCTTCAGCAAGTTGTATAAGGCCATGGCCTCCTGAACATTATCCATAGCTTTCTTAAATTCTCCAATCCTTGTATAGATTTGCCCCAGTAGGTGGTAAGCACTTGCTATGCCTAGGCTATCGTGTTGTGATTTGAAATATTTGTTTGTCGAATCGACCAACTCGATGGCATGCTTGTAATTACCGGCCAGGGAATAGGCTTTGGCAAGCAGGAGACGCCCTTGTGCAACCTGTGCATAGTTCCGGTTTTTTAAAGCAATATCAACAGCCCTCCGGGCATACTCACTGGCTTTCTTAATGTTAATGCGAATATTGCTCTCTGAGTTCTTGAGTAAAAGTTCAACGGCCTTCTCGTCCTCTTTTGCATCCAACAGCTGTTTTATGGTATCCGGATTGGAATTGGTCGGCACACCATTGGACCTTGCCATTGGTGATAACATAAAAAATACGCCAAAAGCAAATAGGATGATGAAACGAAATCTCAATGAGGCCATAATAAATTGTTAGGCCATAAAAATATGCATTTTTTTTATGGGTGTCAACAGAAAACGTAAAACTTTCGTTGCTATGATTAAAAGAGGGCTTGTGTTTCCCTTAGTTCGGAAAGTATTACTCACTATTCATCTTCGATGTCCTCATCGTAATTATCAAAGTCATCGTCAAACGTGTAATCCGGGTCCATTTCTTCCATTTCATCAATCTCGTCGAATAATACGCGTTTAATGTTCTTTTCTTTTTTAAGGGGCTTTAACTTTCGCGTTTTTTTCATGTCATCCGAAGCGGCAGAATTATCATTCGCCTGTTTCTTCATTTCATGTCGTGATTTCATTACAAGCTTATTAATTATTACGCTTAAAAAAAATCAGGGTTAATATCCTATGTTAGAAACACCTATAGAAGTTGAATAAAATTGTTTTTTGTGCAATTATAGTACATTTTTCAATTTGTGCTGTTGATGACAATAATATTTTTAGCATTCGCTAATTTTTCAAACAAAAACGTTGTTAAAATAGCATATCCGTAAAAAAATGTCAAATGATTTTGAAAAAATAATTGTCATTTTTCTGTTTAGTACACGACAAAAAATATAACTGACTACAAATCAGTAAATTAATCGTCTAAAAATTTGGATAAAAGACTGGTATTCAGTATATTAAAGCATTATTTTCGAAGTAATGGCTTTAAAAATGAACACCAGTCAAAGCAGTAAAGATACTGAACTTCTAACCGTATTTCAAGCCCATTTCACGGGCTTTCTCAACCTGGCCAGGATCCGTCTCATCTGCATGTTTATCAGCTCCCTATGCAAGGTTCGAAGCGTTAACTTCTCTAAGCTATCCGCTGGATTTGACAACCCTGTTGCTGCTTCGAGCAGCTACCGGCGTATCCAGCGCTTCATCGCAGAGGTAGAGCTGCCCATGAAGTGGATCTCTAGGCTTATTTTCAGCCTGCTCCCAGAGAAAGACTCGCTAGTTCTGGTTATGGACCGTACCAACTGGAAGCTGGGGCAGCACAGCATCAACATCCTGATGCTGGGGGTCAGCTACAAGAACGTGGCCTTCCCCCTCATGTTTAGGATGCTCGATAAGGGCGGAAACTCCCATACCGCGGACCGGATTGCCCTGATGAGGGACTTCATGGACTGGTTCGGAACGGATTGCATCGACTGCCTGCTGGCGGATCGAGAGTTTGTCGGGGAGAAGTGGCTGGGTTTTCTCAACGAGCACAGGATTCGGTACCACATCCGCATACGGAACAACTTTTGGGTGTACTGCCCGAAAAGGCAGGCCCAGGTGAAGGCCTGGCACCTATTCAACGGTTTGAAAATTGGGCAATTGAAGCATTACCATAGGATCATGAAGTTGGGGAACCAGTACTGCTACCTATCAGGCATCAAGACCATCAGAGATGGGAGGCTGGAGTGCTGTATCGTCGTTTCATTCAGTAGGCCCGATGAGGCGCTGGAAAAATACGGCCAGAGATGGCAGATCGAAACCCTATTTAGGGGGCTGAAGTCCAGCGGGTTCAACCTTGAGGATACGCATGTAACGCACCTGGACAGGCTGGAGAAGCTGGTACTGCTGGTCATGGTGGCCTTTGTGTGGTGCTATAAAATTGGCGACTACATAGACACGCACCTTAAGCCAATAACTATCAAAAAACACGGGAACAGGGCGGTTAGCATCTTTAAGTACGGGTTGGACTACTTGGCAAGGGTATTGATTACTGGATTTAATCGCTATAATATCAATTGTTTAAAATTTTTGTCGTGTACTTAG
>JAKQEF010000084.1 GCA_029558675.1 Bacteroidota bacterium
ATCCTACGGGGCGATCCTGAACATGGCAATCCTAACAGCCCCTTTGCTCCATTTGCCGGCGATAAACACAAAGCTACCCTTGCCAAAGAGCGTGGAGCCGCCGGAGTTATTTTGGTATCGGGAAAGGAGTTCGATGAAGAGGATGAGCTGATTAATTTCAATCAAAAATTATTCGAAATAGGCATACCCGTGATACAGCTGAAAAGGGAAATAGTTAATGATTTACTCAAACCCCATGGGCAAACGGTAAGCAGTTTGGAGAAAAAGATGTTAAAACGCCAAAATCCAAAAAACCTGATTATTTCCGCAAGGGTTGATGCTAATACCAGCATTATCAACGTTAAGAACAAGTCGCAGAATGTGGTTGGGATCATCGAAGGGAGCCATCCTGTTTATAAAAATCAGTACGTTGTCCTTGGTGCCCACTACGATCATCTGGGGCTGGGAGGACAAAACTCGTCCAGCCGTACACCCGATATCCAATCCATTCACAACGGTGCCGACGACAATGCCTCGGGAGTGGCCGGTATTCTGGAAATTGGCCAGAAACTGGCCAACCAAAAGCCGCTTAGAAGCATTATCGTTGTTGCATTTGGTGCCGAAGAGCAGGGACTTATCGGCTCGAGATACTTTACCGAATACCCACTGGTTCCCATCGACTCCATAGTTGCCATGATCAATCTCGATATGCTTGGAAGGCTTTCGGATGACAAGGTGCTGCAGATTGGCGGTGTTAAAACCTCGGCCGTATTTCAGGCAATGATTGACAGCCTTAACAACGGCTACCACTTTAATCTTGCCATTTCGCCCCAGGGGTATGGGCCATCGGACCATGCCAGCTTCTACAGCAAGGATATCCCTGTACTATTCTTCACCACCGGACCTCACGCCGATTACCATACCCCTTCCGATGTCATTCAGAAAATCAACTTCGAGGGGTTGACCGAGTGCTCAAACTATATTTTCGAGATTGTGAACGAAGTGGCAAATATGGCCGAAAGGCCACAATTCCAGGAGGCCGGATCAAAATATCAACAGGCTCGTCATGGTAAGGATTTAAAGGTGCGATTGGGTATTATGCCCGATGTCAGCGGAGTGAGCAATGACGGACTAATGGTATTGGCCGTTATCCCCGAACAACCCGCACAGGTGGCCGGAATCCTGAAAGGTGATATTATCACGGCCATCAACGGGCATAGGGTACGAAACATTGAGGATTACATGTACAGGATTAAAGATTTGAAACCTGGAATGACCATTTCCGTGGAACTGCTGAGCAATGGCACAGCGAAAATGGTTCTGGTTCAGCTATAGCTATTGAATAATATTGCGATAGCATTATTCAGTATAACTGTTAATTAAAACGTGTTGATATGAAAAAAACTGTTTGGTTATGGGTAGCAGCCGTGATAATCACCCTTGCCGCTGTTGTTTTTCAGAGAAAAACAGGGCCCACCTACCCTAAGAAAGTGCAGATGCAATTGGATACTTTGGCCGTTGAGTTGAAATTACCCCGCAGCCACAATACCGACTCCGTGTTGTCCATTGCCATACCAATGCTTTCGTGGGATTGGACTGCACGATTATACCATCGGCCATACCCTACTCAAACCGATTGGCTGGTTGAACCCTTTTTCCCCGAAGGGGAACAGCTTATCGCATATTTCCCCATTGTATCGCAAAAAGCTGCCAAACTGGAATATTTCATCGAGCTGTCAAATCTTGCCCAGGGGCAAGAGTTTAAAATCCCCGGTGATGACCCAATTATAATCAGGTATAAGGGAAGCGTTCCGGGCTGGGCACTCATCCCCCATATACTGTTCATTTTCGTTGCCCTAATCGCGAGCAACCTCACAGGGCTAATGGCTCTTTTCAATCATGCCCGCTTTAGGTTCTACGGCGTACTCACCCTGGCGCTCACCCTCGTTGGGGGTCTTATTTTTGGCCCCATTGTTCAAAAATTTGCTTTCGACCATTACTGGACAGGATTTCCCTTTGGTTCGGATCTGACAGACAATAAAATACTGATAATATTCCTACTCTGGGTAATTGCCGTAATTCTTAATACCAGGAAAAAAGTTCGATGGGTTACAATCCTTGCTTCGTTGGCAACCATTGTGGTTTACTGCATTCCTCACAGCATGCGTGGGTCGGAATTTGATTACCAAACGGGAGAGATTGTTACGGGTTTTATATCGTTCTTCAACGGTTGGCTTTTTTAAATCTTTCAGTTTAAAATCCGGTGGGCATCATACCATCATTACCAAATCAACCACTGCCAACGGTGGTTGATTTTTGTTTACCGTTAGATTGCCCAAGAATATTCCATTGGCTTTTTCAGCCGGACTTAATCTTCACATTCCTTACATTGGTCAGAAGTTTATAACTTTTTATCAAAATCATGGAGTATATAGGCTATAATATTTGAAATAGTAATATGCAATCCCTACTTTTATTTTTTTGAAAAAGGGCATGCCGTTTCAATGGTTACCTATGGCGGTTTTACAGGGATTAAGTATAATTTAAAGTGAGAATGTATGAAACGAACACTAAAGTTTTTTTGGATGATTCCCATATCATTTCTTCTTCTTACTGGTTGTGAAGAGAAGGAGGAATTAAGCTACATCGTTGGTCGTTCAACGGTTACAGATATTGACGGGAATACATACAAAACCATTATGATTGCTCATCCACTGTTTGATATGGGTGAAGTAGAAATAATGGCTGAAAATCTTAAGGTTACACATTTTAAAGACGGAACACCAATCCCCGAAAACCAATCGCCGGAAGAATGGAGGAATGGATTAAATGACCATTCACCTCAATTTGCATGGAGTCACTACAGCGAGGAAGGGGAAGGGCAAACCTATGGGGTTTTTTACAACTGGTATGTAGTTTCGGACACCCGAGGGCTGTGCCCTACGGGCTGGCATGTCCCCAATAATGAAGATTGGGAAAGGTTGTTTACTATTTTAGGTGGACGTGGAATTGCAGGGGGCAAGCTAAAAAGTAAGAGTAATCTTTGGCTTCCGCCAAATACAAGTGCTACGGATGAGGCTGAGTTCTCATCCCTTCCGGGTGGATTTATAAGTTCCGGACCTATGGAGGAGGAAGGGCTAAGGGGCTGGTATTGGACATCCACCGAAGGCCCCGATATCGGGCAACTTTCTACCGCTTATGCTGTACACACCAATTACGACAACGAAATAATGGGGCACAGCAACCAATACAAATCGGATGGCAGGAATATTCGTTGTGTAAAGGACTGATTAGTAAATATCTTAAAAAAAATACGACCATGCGAAAAAGATTACTGAAATTGATTGTTCCGGCTGCATTTCTTTTCGTTACAGTGCAGTCCACCTTCGCACAGTTTGAGCAGAAATTAACACTTCAAACCTCAGGGGGAATGGTCATGGCCCTTTCACCTGATGTTTTTACCGAGATCTTTGAATTCGGTTTTTCAATAGATGCCGGTGCCCAGTACAATTTTAGCCGCAAATTCAGCATTGTGGGAATGGCCAAATATGCAACCTTTATCTTTATGCCCGATGAGCTTTTCCATTTGGAGAAGGCAACATACAATATGCTGGGAGTGAGCCTGTGCCCCAAAGTGCGTTTTTTTACCAGAAGCAGGCTTAACCCATACCTATACGGCGGTTTAAGCATGAATTACATTGGCATAAAATTCAGTCTTGATGGTATAGAAACGCGTTCAAAGAAAGAGCCTGTTTGCTTTGGTGCATTGGGTGGATTAGGTATTGATTACCGTTTGAACGACAACATCGCTTTGTTCTGGCAAGGGGGAGTCAATAGGGTGGATTATGATGTAATATATATTGATGGTTTCTTTCAGCAAATAGGCGTGAATATTAACATGTTTAAGGCCAAATCGCTGTAGGTTAATTTTGCTGATGTGAAGTTTATTTCCAAAAGACCCCATGCAGTAAACACATCAAAAGATAGTTCAAATCGCAAAAAAAAGAGCCGCTCTGATGCGGCTCTTAAATTCTGTACCTTCTGTTACTACTTCGTATTATCGGCTTTTTCCAGCTCTTTTGCACACTCGTGATCGCCGGTTTTTTCGTGGGTGCATGAATCCTTCTTAGCCTCATCGCACTCGTGATCTTTCTCATGATCGTGTGTGCATTCAACTTTGGCCTCTTCGGTTTTTGCTTTTTCTCCCGACGATCCGCAGGATGCTAAAGTCAATGCTCCAAAAAGCATGACAGACATAAATAAAAGTTTACTCGTTTTCATATTAGTGTTAATTAATGGTTTGTGATTAACTTTCAGGGGTCAAAAATATGCAACAAATTGCAAATAGTTAACAGTTTTATGCATTTTTTTTAATATTTAACAATCGACAAGTATGGTGTCCACTCGTACGTGGGACAAAATATTTAAAAAATTGCTTTAACATGCAGCACTCGGCACAAGCATTTCGTCATTACAGGGAATTATGAGTGTGAAGGGAAAGTATCACAATATCCATCAGGCTTTGATTGACCGATGTCGAAAGGGTGATAGTCGGGCTCAATTCGATATCTATCGATTCTACTTTAAAGCCATGTACAACACCAGCCTGAGGATAGTCTCCAACCCCATGGATGCGGAGGATGTGATGCAGGAGTCGTTCTTTAAGGCATTTGATAAGATTGGTACCTATCGCAACGAGGTGAGCTTTGGGGCATGGCTCAAACAGATTGTGGTGAACAGTTCATTGGATTTTCTGAAAAAGAAAAGGTTAAACACCACATCCATTGACCAGCTATTCGATCTAAAGGATAATGACCCGGTGGATGAGAAGGATTTTGAACCCGAATCGGTGGATCAAGTTCGTAATGCCATTGCCATGCTACCCGAAGGGTACAGATTGATAGTGAACCTTGTACTGGTGGAGGGCTATTCGCACGAAGAGGCAGCACAAATGCTGAACATAAGCCCCTCCACATCCCGTTCGCAGCTAAGCAGGGCTAAGCAAAAGCTGTCGGACATTCTCACGCTAACCTTTAATGCTTAACATATGGAAAGGATAGAGGAATACATATTGCAGCACCGAACTGAATTTGATAGGGATGAGCCCGTCGATGGGCATTTCGACAGATTCAAAGAGAAATTGTCGGTGCGCCGTGTAGAACTGAGAAAGAATATGTGGATTGTTTACACTGCCACGGCTGCTGCTGCAATTGTTATTATCATGGTAGGGCTCACCCTAATGTGGCATTTAGGAGGAGAACTGATGAATGCAAAAAGCCATTTTACCGATCAAACCCTTCCTTCGGAGATTAATCAGGTGGATCAGTATTACCGCTACAGGGTATCACAAAAACAACGGGTAATCAACAACATGTTGCGGGGTAAAATGCTGATTACGAAAAGGGAAATTACGAATACACTTTCAGAGTTGAATAAGAATTATAATAATCTCAGGAGGGAAATGGGCGAGTTTCCCAGCACCGAGAAGGCTACATACATACTCACACTTCACTATCAACAGCAACTCGATGTGATGGATAGGTATATCGCACAATTGCAAAACATACAGTAATTCGAAATAACATAATAAAGAATCAATATGAAACTCACCCGACTATTTTCTTTAGGTTTTTTGGCACTATTTGCCTGGTTACCATTATCAAGCATGGGCAAATCCAACGATAATAAGGTAACCAAACATTTTCAAACCGAATACCAAATCGACCCGGAAACTATGGTTTCCATAGAGAACCGGTATGGGCAGCTGAACATAGAGAATTGGGATAAGGATATGATAGCCATTGAGGTAGATGTTGTGGTGGAGCATATCAACAAAAAAAAGGCCGAAAACATTCTGTCGGCCATCACAGTAAATTTTGGTGTCAAAGGCAACGATATAACCGCCCTCACGGAAATTGACGAGAAGATGATGAAAAATACGGGGAATAACAGCTTCAGCTGGTTTTCCAACAACAAAATCCAAATCGACTACCGTGTTAAGGTTCCAAGTAACATCAACATTACGCTCACCAATAAGTATGGCGATATTTTCATTGACAGGCTCGCGGCCCATACCACCATCAACCTGAAATACGGCAACCTGAAGGCCAACTGCATATGCTCGGGCTCATCGGAGAATATCAGCCTTGTGAGGCTGAAGTATGGCAATGCCTCCATTGAAGAGGCCAACTGGATGATGTTCGATTTGGACTACGCCAATGTTGACGTTGATAGGGCTACGGCCATTGTTCTGTCGGGTAAATATTCCAAAATCCACATTGATCGGGTTAGCTCGCTGGTCAACGAGTCGAAGTATGGAACCATCACCATTGGCAGAATAGGAAATTTGGTGGCCGAGAGCGGCTACACCACCTATCGGATTAACCGATTGGACAGGAAATTGGAGATCACCACCAAGTACGGCGATGTTCACATTGACGAGGTTAACCCGAAATTCCAATCCATTGTTTACAATGGCAGCTATGCCGGTCTGCGTGCACCCATTGCCCACACGGCTTCCTACACCCTCGACGGGCAAGCCGCCTACGGTGGCATTACCTACGGTTCGCCTGCCAGGGTGAGCCGCATTGATAGCATTAACAAGCTAACCGTTAACGGGACCGTGGGCGAAAACCCAAGCCCTACGCAAAAGGTGACCGTAAGGGTCAAATATGGCAATGTGAATTTGAGATAGCAGCCACTATTTGTACCCCTCCTGGGTTTTAGAAGGTAATGAATTGATTTCTATAAACGAGTTGTGTAGCGCTCTAAATATGGTGCCATAATATTTTGCATTTTTGAATGTTGCATATATGCTCATTTTAAAAAATAGCGTTATGAAACAGATATTAAGCAACTGTATTGTTAGCTTTTTTTACATTTAATTAAGGTTTTTTTTATTATATTTGAATTTTAACTTTGAAGAAAAATGATACTTGAATTTAACAAAATAATTCAAGGAGATTGCTTAGAAGTTATGAGACAACTTCCAAGCGAAAGTATTGATTTAATTGTAACTTCACCACCCTACAACTTAAAAAACTCCACTGGAAATGGAATGAAAGATGGAAGGGGTGGAAAATGGAAAAATGCCGAATTGATTAACGGATATAGCCATCATAACGACTGTATGCCGCATGAAGAATATGCTAAATGGCAACGAGATTGTTTAACCGAAATGCTAAGGCTAATTTCCGACAGCGGAGCAATTTTTTACAACCACAAATGGAGAGTTCAAGACGGTATACTGCAAGATAGACAAGATATTGTAAACGGTTTCCCGATTCGACAAATAATAATATGGAAACGAAAGGGGGGTATCAATTTTAATCAGGGTTACTTTTTACCGACTTATGAAGTAATTTATTTAATTGCAAAACCAAATTTCAAACTTGTTCCGAAGGCTAATGCCTATGGTGATGTTTGGGAGTTTAAACAAGAGATGAATAACCCTCATCCAGCACCGTTTCCGATCGCACTCATTGACAGAATTATTGCTTCTTCTTATGCAAAAAGTATTTTAGACCCATTCATGGGTTCAGGCACAACTGCAATTGCAGCTTTGATGAATTATAGAGATTATTTAGGGATTGAGATTTCTCCAGAGTATATAGAAATGGCTGAAAAGCGAATTTCTGATTATAAAAGTCAATGTCGAATTAAATTTATTTAAAAAAAAAAATTGAGAGTGAAAACAACAAAAGTTTTTAACAACATACAAAATCGATGGCAAAACGTTTATTGGTTTTCGAGAATTTTAATAAATAACGACAAATATGTTGCAGTTGGAAAAGAACCACAACTATTATCAACTCTTGCAAGTAGTTTGCGACTGGTAGCCAAAGAAAACAAAAGCAAAGACTCTTTATACATACAAAAACAAACTTTAAGAAACATCATTGAAGAGCGCTACAAAAAAACACCTTCTAAAGACAACAGAGTTCAAAGAATGTTAACTGATTTAGAAAAAGAAATTAATACGATTGACGATATGGAAGTATTTATTCTTACTTGCGAAGATATTATGCTTCCACTTCACCAAGCCATTGCAAATATTCCTAGTAACGATAAAGAGTTTACTTTAAGCATTGCAAAGTCATATCTCGACATTCAAGGTGAAAAAGGACTTGCAACTGTAATTTCATTGTGGGATGATTTAGGCGTTAAAGGTTGCTTAACGGCTGAAAGAACAGAAATAATAAGAGCTTTTACGACTTTGAGAGTTCTTCTTACCAAAGACAAAACCATAAACGAAGAAGAAAGGGACATTATTCTTTCAGCATTCACACAAGAATTTGAAAGACGAGCAGCACAAAAACGTAAAAAGAGAGCAGGTGGTAGTTTGGAAGATGTGACCGACTTCATTTTAGGTTACTATAAAATCAAACGAGCAGAGGCGCCATCACATTTTCAAGCGGATTTAGAAATTGACAATTGGATTAAAGCAAAAGATGGTTGGTTAATTGGTATTTCTTGCAAACGGACAATCAGAGAGCGATGGAAAAATGTGAGTAGTAGCACAGAAGTTTACAATCGTTTTAAAGTAAAATACATTTTTCACGTTGTTACTTTTGACGAAGACTTATCAGACGACAAGCTGACTTTGCTTGGAGAACAACGCCAAATTTTCTATTTACCAGACAACAGCAGAAGACTAAAATACGCAAGTGAACACGTTGGATTGAAAAACTATGTAAGACCGATTTCTCAATTGATAAACGATATAAAAAAAGAATTGAAGTAAAAACCCAATCGGTAACATGAGGCATTTATAATAGCAAGACCAGTGTAGATTTTAAGGTTTTTTGGTCTCTTTTTAGGTTTATTTTATATTGATACCTAGATTCAACCAATAAATGCAACTTTTTGAGGGCATGAATTAATTTTTTTTCAAGCGAAAGGACAAAAAGATGTCCCTCCGCCTGAAATGGGTAAATTCTCTTTACTTTGTGCCCTCGTCCAAAAGTTGCAAAATA